>JBOFDB010000044.1:0-1399 GCA_051646545.1 Sphingomonas sp. | reverse complement strand
CGGCCATCGAACCGGCGTTCAGCGAATGTGCCGTCAATATCAACGGCCACGCAGCCCGCCGTGAGGCGTTCGACTGCACCGCCCATGACAAGCCCCGGGGCGACGCGACCGATGGTGGAATAGCGTCCATCCCGCGCGGTCAGGCGCAGGCGGGCAAGTTGCGCCTGCCCGGCATCGACCAGCAGCGCGCCGGTCCAGCGCTGCCAATTGCCCGACCCGCGCACCGTGCCTGTCAGCGGCTGATCGATCCCGGCACGGCCGGTGATCAGCCCGCTTGCCGGGGCGACGAGATCGGCATCAACATCGAACAGGCCACGGTCGGGCGAGGCGAGCAGGTTGAGGCGCACCCGGTCGGGCGTGTCGATGCCGTCAATATCGAGATCGACATCGGCGGTGCCGCTGCGGATGTCAGCACGGCCAGTGGCGCGGATGAGCGCGGCGCGCCCGGCGACGGCTTCGGCCACCGACAGTCGTTCGACGCGCAGCCGGCCGATGAGGATATCGAAATCGGGCAGGATCGGTTCATCGCGGCCAGTATCGATCAGTTCGGGGAGCCGGGTCAGGCTGGCGCGCGGGATGGTGAGATCATTGATCGTCAGGCGGTTGCGCCAGACATAATCCCATGGCCGCCAGTCAAGCCGCGCCACTGGAATAGCCAGAAACTGCCCTTGCGGATCGTAGACGCGGACATCGCGCAGCGTCGCGGTGCCATAAATCGACCCCTCAATCCGCCCGACCGTGAAGCGGAGCCCCGATTCAGGGGCGATGTCAGCGATCTGGTCCGTCAAAAAGCGGCGGCCCATGCCGCTGTCGGCAAAAATGGCGAGCACAGCGAACAAAGCCGCGAGAACGGCCAGGACAATGCCGCCCCATTTGGCGAATGGCCACCAGCGGCGGCGCGCTGGAGGGGGGGCTGCCGGCAGGGTAGTAGCCTCGCTCAAAAGGCCTGCCCCAGCGACACATAGACACCGATGCGACTGTCACCGGCGCGGGGATTGAGCGGGGTGCCGACATCGACGCGCAGCGGCCCGAAGCTGCTGTGATAGCGAATGCCGATCCCGGTGCCGAAACGCAGGCCGGAGAAATCGGGATATTCCGTCAGATAGACATTGCCGACATCGAGAAATGGCACGACCGACAGATTGCCGCCGAGCAGGCCGGTGCGCACCCGCGCCTCCACTGCCGCTTCAAACAGGCTGCGTCCGCCCGACGGTTCACCGCCGGGACCGAGCGGGCCGATCCGCTGGAACCCGTAACCGCGCACTGACCCGCCACCACCGCCATAATAGCGGCGCGATGGGGCAATATCGGCAACGTCGGAACCGGCGATCGTGCCGATGCGCACCCGGCCGGCCATGACGACATTCTGCCCCACTGACTGATAGAGCGTGCCATCAAT
>JBOFDB010000305.1:0-2781 GCA_051646545.1 Sphingomonas sp. | reverse complement strand
GGCGCGCATCGTCAGCAGCGACCATAGCCGCCTGACGATCGCCCCGCTGGTCGATCCAGTCATGATCGGCTTGTCCGTGCAGCGGGAAGGTAGCAGGCCGATGGATGGTCGGCCGTCATTTCGATCTGGATGGTGGCATGGCCGATCTGGAACCGCTCGCGCAGCATCGCCTGGGTCGCGGCCAAAAAGGCGTCGCCGGGATGGCCCGTCGGTATCAGCAGATGCGCAGTCAACACCGCGTCGGTCGTGCTCATCGGCCAGACATGCAGATCATGCACCGCCTCTACACCGTCCAATCCCCCCAGGGCCGCCGTAATCGCATCATAATCGAGCCGCCGCGGCACCGCAAAGAGCGACATTTCGACAGCTTCGCGCAACAGGCCCCAGGTCTGCCAGAAAATCAGCGCGACGATCGCCAGGCTCACCACCGGGTCGATCCAGGCAAGCCCGGTCTGCCAGATGATCAGCCCCGCCACCAGCACGCCCGCCGACACCGCCGCGTCGCTCGCCATATGGAGATAGGCGCCGCGAATATTGATGTCGCCATCGCGTCCGCGCGCGAACAGCAGCGCTGTCGACAGATTGACGATGATGCCCAGCCCCGCGACCAGCGCCACCACTTGCCCTGGCACCGCCGCCGGAGCGCCGATTCGCTGGATTGCCTCGGTCGCGATGGCGCCCAGCGCAAATAACAGCATCAACGCGTTGAGCAGCGCCGCCAGGATGGTCGAGCCCGACAGGCCATAGGTAAATCGCTTGGACGGCGCCGCGCGCGACAGCGCCATGCCCCCCCAGGCAATGGCGAGGCCCAGCACGTCCGACAGATTATGCCCGGCATCGGCGAGCAAAGCGACCGACTGCGCCCACAGCCCGACCCCGATTTCCGCAACGACAAAGCCCAGGTTGAGCGCAATGCCGATCGCAAAAGCGCGCCCGAACGAGCTTGGCGCGTGATGATGGCCGTGGCCATGGTGATGCCCGTGCCCATGGTGATGGCCCTGATGATGGCTGTGGCCATGAACGGCATGGTCGTGCGGCGGCAAGTAAGGGTCCTTATGTTTTCGAATCGCTTGTCCCCACGGGGCTTATCACTCGCGATGGAGGAGATACTAGCACCGGGCTTGCCTCCCACGCCCCGGCGCCGATAGCAGGGCTGATGACCGCGCCATTACCCATCCACGCCGTCTTGCCCGAATTGTGCGCGGCGTTGCGCGCGCGGGCGTCGGCCGTGCTGGTCGCACCGCCGGGCGCAGGCAAGACGACGGCGGTTGCCCCCGCCTTGCTGACAGAACCCTGGTGCAGCGGCGAAATCCTGCTGCTTAGCCCCCGGCGGCTCGCGGCGCGCGCCGCAGCGGAGCGGATGGCGGCGCTGGCTGGGGAGCCGGTGGGGCAGCGCTTTGGCTATGCGACGCGGATGGACACGCGCCGTTCCGCCGCAACGCGCGTGACGGTGATGACCGACGGCATCTTCGTGAACCGGCTGCAGGCCGATCCCGAACTGGCGGGCGTCTCGGCCGTGCTGTTTGACGAAGTGCATGAGCGGGGTCTGGAAAGCGATTTCGGGCTGGCGCTGGCCATTGATGCACAAGGCGGGCTGCGGCCCGATCTGCGGCTGCTCGCCATGTCGGCCACGCTCGACGGCGCGCGCTTTGCCCGGGTGCTGGGCGATGCGCCGATCATCGAAAGCGAGGGGCGCCGCTGGCCGCTCGAGCTGCGGCATCTCGATCGCGCGGCGGACAGCCGGATCGAGGAGGCAGTGGCGAGCGCCGTCCGCCAGGCGCTGCGCGAGACCGACGGCGGCATCCTTGCCTTTCTGCCCGGCGTTGGGGAAATTGAACGCGTGGCGGAGCGGCTGGCTGACGTGCCGCCGGGCCTGGTGCTCCACCGCCTGCATGGCACGCTCGACCCCGGTGATCAGCGCGCTGCCATCGCGCCCGATCCTGCCGGCCGCCGCAAGATCGTGCTCGCCACCTCGATTGCCGAAACCAGCCTGACGCTCGACGGCATCAGCGTGGTCGTCGATTCAGGGCTCGCCCGCCGCCCGCGTTATGATCGCGCCGCCGGGATGACACGGCTGGTGACCGAGCGCGCAAGCCAGGCCGCCGTAACGCAGCGCGCGGGCCGCGCCGCGCGGCAGGGGCCGGGCATTGCCTATCGCTTGTGGCCCGAAGCCGCGACGGCGGGGCTGCCGCGTTTCGACCCGCCCGAGATATTGGAAGCCGATTTGTCGGGCTTGATGCTCGCCACCGCGCGTTGGGGGGTTGCCGATCCCCGCCGCCTCGCCTGGCTCGATCCCCCACCCGATGCCGCGATTGCCGAGGCGCGGGGGCGGCTGGAGGCGCTGGGCGCCATTGATGGTGACGGGCGGATTACCGGGCATGGCGAAGCGATTGCCGCGCTGCCGCTGCCCTCCCGGCTCGCGCATATGCTGGTCGCGGCCAACGCCATGGGGCTGGCCCAGGTCGCTGCCAACGCCGCCGTGCTGTTGCAAGAGCGTGGCCTGGGCGGCAATGATCCCGATCTGGAAACGCGCCTGCGCCGCTGGCGGCAGGAACGGGGGAAAAAGGCGGACGCAGCACGCGGGCTGGCCAAGCGCTGGGTGAGTCTCCTCGCCGCCACGCCCGTTGGAGCGACCACCCCTTTTGCCCTCCCCGACACGGCAGGAGAACGGCTTGCCATCGCGATCGCGCTGGCCTTTCCCGATCGGGTTGCCCGCCGCCGCGATGCAACGGGCGAAAACTGGGCGTCGGTGGGCGGGCGCGGCTTTCGGCTCGATCCGCT
>JBOFDB010000475.1:0-1307 GCA_051646545.1 Sphingomonas sp. | reverse complement strand
GTAACGGCCGACGATCGCCTCGATGTCGCCGTTCATGACACCACCATGACAAAATTCTGCCGCGGCAGCGCCAGCACGTCCTTGAAATATTGCAAGTTGGCGATGAAGGGATGCAGGTCGCCCTCCAGCACCGCTTCGCCGCGCTTGGTCAGCGCCAGCAGATCATGAAAACCCGGCCGCGGCGCCGCCTGCCAATGCTCGGCCCAGGCGGCAGATGAAGCGCGATAGGAAAATCGCCACGACCGCATCTGCACCGGCGCCGGTGTCAGATCGACGATCCGTCCCTGACGGATCGCGGCGGGAAAGGGATGGCCGATCGGCCCCAACAGGCATTCGCAATCGAGAAAACGGCCGCGCACGATCAGCGCCGGCGTCCGGTCGAGTATGGCCGGAAGTCCGGAGAACGCCTGAATCACAGCGGCGTCGGTGGCATCAGTAACTGAAATCATGCGCCCCAGAGCGTGTCCCGCGGTGCCGGCAGTGGCCGGCCCAAGATGGCCCGAAGCGCCTGATCTCGCAAGGGACCCCGGCCTTTAGCCTGTCTTGATTATTGCTTGCCGCGGCTGCCGCTATCCCGCCTTGATCGCCTTCAGCGTGCCCGGCCTGCCCGGCTGCGCCATCGCCCGCATCAGGATCTGCACCTCCTTTTTCAGCATCTCGGCCAGTTCGGTCTCGCGCCGCCGGATGCGATCGCTGGAAGCGCCGATGCTGAGCGCCGCGACCACCTGCCCGGTGTCGTCGCGGACCGGCACGCCGACCCCGCCCATGCCGGGATAGGCGGCATCGAGCAGCATCGTATGGCCGTGCTTGCGGGCGGCGCTAATGCGTTCGCGCAGGTATTTCGGCGTGATCCGCGGCGACTTCGCCAACCGCGGGATCAGCACCTCGATGATCGCCTCGATCTCGGCATCCGGGAGCCACACCATCAGCGCCAGGCTGCCGGCGCCGACGCCGAGGGGGCGGCGGCTGCCGATCTGCAGGTAATTCGGTTGCAACGGATGGCTGCCGACGGATTGTGCCAGATACAGCGCCTCGACACCGCTGCGCACCGACAATAGCGCGGTATCGGCGGATCGCTCCGACAGCCGCAGCAGGCTCGGCTGCGCCAGTTCGGCGATGTCGACGGTGCGGCGCGCGCTGATCGCCATCACCCGCGCCTCCTGGCCGAGCTGATAGGTCTTGGCGCCGGCGACGCGGCTGACGAAGCCTTCCTCGATCAGCGACCCCAGAATGCGCAATGTCGTGGCCTTGTTGAGCGATGTCGCGTCGGCAATCTCTGTCAGCCGCAACGGCGAATTTTGCGCCAG
>JBOFDB010000586.1:0-1524 GCA_051646545.1 Sphingomonas sp. | reverse complement strand
TCGCGGATGATCCGCACGCTCCTGGCGATCGGCGCCAGGCGATCATCGAAGGCCAGCCCATCGAGCCCGGCATTGGCTGCCGCCTGGCTTTCGCCGACGGCATTGCGGATATCGGCCAGCGCCGCGATCAGTTCGGCCTCGGCCGTAGCCTGCTTCTGCGCGGCAAGGCTGCCCTCGATCCGGGCGACGGCATCGAGCACCATGCGGGTGTCGGCATTGCGGTTGCGCTTGGCGTATTCGCCGAGAAACCAGCGCCCGCGCGAGGTTTCCATGAAGGCTTCATGGATCGCGGCATAGTCCTCCTCGTTCGGCTGCGCGGCGCGCGCCGATATCGGAGAAAGGGCAAATGCTTCGTCGGCCATGTTAAACTCGGCGCGCAAATCATTGCGCGGTTTGCCATATAACGAACAACATGAACGCACGCGAATCGCAACTGGCTTGATGTCCAGCCAAGCACAAATCCCCAGCACCGCGCACGCTGATTCGCGGCGATTCGCGGTCCGGCTGGCGGTGTTCTACTTCGCTCTGTTCGGCATGCTCGGCACCTACCTGCCGTTCTTCACGGTCTGGTTGAAGTCGATCGCCATCGACGCGACCTGGATCGGTATCATCACGGCGGTGCCGGCCGTCGCGCGTTTCACCGTGCTGCCCGTGGTGACCTCGCTGGCGGAACGGCGGCAGGCGCTGCGCAATGCCATCGTGCTCACGGCATTTGCCACCGCGCTCGGCATGGCGGTGGTCGGCAGCCAGCGCGGGGCGTTCGCGGTGTTCCTCGCCTTTGCCGCCACCTGCTGCCTGTGGACGCCGATGACGCCGCTGACGGACGCCTATGCCTTGCGCGGCGTCGCGCGCCACAACCTCAATTACGGGCCGCTGCGGCTGTGGGGGTCGGCCGCTTTCGTGGCAGGCGCGCTCGGCTGCGGCGCCATGCTCGACCGGATCGCGCCGGAGCAATTGATCTGGATCATCGCAGGGGTCGCGGGCCTGGGCGCGCTCGCAAGCCTCGGCCTGCAGCCCATCGACAGCCGCGTCAAATCGGATGCGCCGCCGCCCGGCAGCGCGCTGCTCCGCGACGGCGGCTTCCTCGCCATCATCTTCGCCTCGGCGCTGATCCAGAGCAGCCACGCCGCCTATTACATCTTCGCTTCGATCACCTGGAAGGCGGCCGGCCTCGACGGGCTCGCCATCGCCGGGCTGTGGTCGCTCGGCGTTCTCGCCGAGATCGTGCTGTTTGCGGTATCGCCGCGCTTTCGGCTGCCCTATGCGGTGCTGGTCGCCATCGGCGCGCTGAGCGCGGTCATCCGCTGGATCATCACGGCGCAGGAACCTCCCATCGCCATTCTTGCGGTCGTGCAACTGGCGCACGGCCTGACCTTCGGGCTGACGCAGGTCGGCACGATGGGGCTGATGGTGCATCGCGTGCCCGGCCAGATGATGGCGCGCGGGCAGGGATATCTTGCAGCCTGCAGCGGCATCATTGCCAGCAGCACCTCGGTCCTGTGCGGCCTGGTGTATGCCAGCTAC
>JBOFDB010000496.1:0-4454 GCA_051646545.1 Sphingomonas sp. | reverse complement strand
GCCCATCGGATTGGGCGAGACGCCGCCCTGGTGGAGAATGTCGACGGGCAGCGAGGTCGGCCACCAATCGCGATTGGTGCGGCCGAGCAGCGAGCGCGGCTCGTGGTGAACGGGGCAGCCGCCGGTCGGCGTGCTGGTCTTCATATCCATGATGATCGTCTCCTCGCGTTGGGGATTTGGGGCGTGTCGGGACGCGCCCGGACTATAGGCGTCCAGAAAAACGGGGAAAACGATTAATGCTGATATCTGTGATCGAAGGATTGCACTTTACTGCGTCGAACTGTCACACAGTTTCAAGATAGGCGCGGATCGCGGGCGCCATGTCGTCACGATCGAGCGCCAGGGCGATATTGGCCTGGAGATAGCCGATCTTGTCCCCGCAATCATAACGCTGGCCGGTGAAGGTAAAGCCGTGGAATGGCTGCCGGCCGATCAGCTGCGCCATCGCGTCGGTCAACTGGATCTCCCCGCCCGCGCCTGGCCCCTGCTCGCTCAGGATCGCCATCACTTCGGGCTGGAGGATGTAGCGGCCCGGAATCATCAGGTTTGACGGCGCCGTGCCGGACTTGGGTTTTTCGACCAGCGCCAGCACCTCGGTCAACGCGCCATCGCGTTTGCCGGGCGCGATGATGCCATATTTATCGGTCTGATCCTCGGCCACTTCCAGCGCGCCGATGACGTTGCCGCCAACCTGTTCATACGCGTCGACCATTTGCCGCATGAAGCCGCCGACCATCAATTCGTCGGGGAGCAGCACCGCAAAGGGCTCATCGCCGACAATGTCGCGCGCGCACCACACCGCATGGCCCAACCCCAGCGGCTCTTGCTGGCGGACATAAACGGGCGAGCCGGGGCGCTGGCGGATACCTTCGATCAGCCCCAGGCTTTTGCCGCGCGCCCGCATCGTCGCTTCCAGCTCATAGGATATGTCGAAATGGTCCTCGAGCGCGCTTTTGCCGCGACCGGTTACGAAAATAATCTGGTCAATGCCGGCTTCGAGTGCCTCCTCGACCGCATATTGGATGAGCGGCTTGTCAACCACTGTCAGCATTTCCTTGGGCATCGCCTTGGTAGCCGGCAGAAAGCGGGTGCCGAGCCCGGCGACGGGGAAAACGGCCTTGCGAACGGGCCGGACAGCATTGGCCATGGGCAACTCTCCAATTGAAACCGGGACACTCAAAAAAAGCGCCGGCTCCTTATTCAGGAACCGGCGCCGGCCGTTTTCGGCTCTCTCCTAATAAGTGTTCTTGTGGACGAGCACGCGCAACGTGGAGGCCATGATGCTGATGTCGCGCCACAGGGACCATTGATCGATATATTCAAGGTCCGCCTGCAGCCGCTGCGTCAGGTCATCGCGGTGATGCGTGGCGCCGCGATGGCCACGTACCTGCGCCAGGCCGGTGATGCCGGGCTTGAGCACATGGCGGTGCCAGTAACGTTCATCGACTTCCCAAAACAGCCGGTCCCCCGCGCGCGAGCCGAGCGCGTGCGGCCGGGGGCCGACGATGCTCATCGATCCCAACAGGACGTTGAACAGCTGGGGCAGCTCATCAATGCTCGTCTTGCGGATGATGTTGCCGACGCGGGTGATGCGCTTGTCATCGCGCATCGTCGACACCTTGCCATCGGCGTCGCATTGCTCGACGCGCATGCTGCGAAATTTGAGGATCTGGAACAGGGCATTGCCCCGGCCGACACGTTGTTGCTTAAAGAATATCGGCCCCGGCGTTTCCAGCTTGATCGCGATGGCAACGATGATCAGCAATGGCGCCAGCGCGATCAGCGTCGGCACGCACACCGCAAGGTCCAGCAGCCGCTTGGTCGCCCGATCCTGCAGCGTCAACTGCCCGACCGAGACGGTCAAGGTCTGATACCCGGCCGCCCGACCGACGCCGACGGCGCCCAGCGTATCGAAGTCATCAATCAGGATTTCGCCCTGAATATTGGCGCCCTTCATCATCATGGCCCAGCGCTGGCGGCGATCAGGCGGGCACGCGATGATCACGCGATCGCGATTGGCCACCAGCCGGGCAAAGCGATCAAGCATCATCGGGTCAGCGAGATTGGGCGACAGGCCAAGCTGACGCACATCGACCGCCCGCGCCGTGTCGGGCAGCGTCAACTGGACGTCATCGACGATCAGCAATTCCGCCGCCAATCGCCCGTTGAGCCGCGAGGCGACAATCGGCGGCAGCAACTGGCGGAACAGGATGATCCAGGCGCCTGTCGCCGTCATGCCGATGATCAAGGCAAAGCGCGACGGCGGCTGATCGAGATGGAGCAGATAAGCGATCAGGAACAGGGTGCCATAAGTGAACAACAAGGCGCGTACCGCCGCCGATGTGCTGCGCGATGCCGAGCGCAGGGCAGGGGGCGCGTAGCCGCCGCGCTGGAACGCGTTGCTGACATAGATGACGATGGTGATCGCCAGCATCGGCCAGCCATGCGCGGCATGGGCCAGCCCCATCGCGGCCAGCCCAAGCCCCAGCAGGATGGCGGCGACATCAAGCATCAACAAGGCGGCATAAAGCCGCATCCGCAACCCCTCTGGCCCGTTGGGGACGATGACGGGGGCAACGCGGAAGCGTTCATGCGCAACGGTTGTGCCGGAAAGTAGCGTGCTCACGGCGGGGAACCCCTTAATCAACGGAAAAAAATGACGTCGGCTGTGGCGCGTGCAAGGCATGCGCGATCGCCGAAGCGGGGCACAGCTGCAGCGTTTCCATAGCCGATAACGCGCCTGGCGCGATTAAGTTGAGGTCAGTCGTGCTTCGCAAGCGCGGAATTGACGATATCGCGCTGCAAAATAAATCAATGTTAAACGAACGGTTATGAAACGAGTCTTGGTCGTTTCGAGATGTAAACGAGAGCGGCTTATTGGGCTTTAACAACGCGCCTAATCGTGTTTGTTTCCGTTAGATCGAGTCATATAGCGCCGTTTTTACTCATTCTGCCTTGACCGTTGATATTGTTTCGCTACTGTTAGTTTTATCAGCTGACGCATCATGCGATGCGCTAACGGGTCGTCAATAACACTGCGGTAACGCGGGCAACGACGCGATCGGGGCAGGAGAATGGATTGACATGCTGGCATCCGAAAAAAGCGAGCGTGCGGAAAACGCGATGTCCGGGAGCGCGGCGCCGCTGGCCGACATCGCCAAAACCGGCGGGCAATTTGCGGTCGAGGGCCCCGTCATTGCGGCGAATGCCATCGCCGACTTAACGCGTGATGGCTGTCGACTGGTAACCTCGCTGCCCCTGGCGCCGGGCCGAGCGGTGACAATCATGGTGCCCGGTATCGGCGCCGTCGCTGGCGAGATCAGCTATATCGCCGCCGATGGGGCCCATTGCGCCTTTTCCCAGCCGCTCCCGGCAGGGGCCATCAGCGTCGCCACGGCAGCGGCGGCGCAGGGCGACACCGGCCTTGATGTATCGCCAACGCATCGCGCCGCAGCATTGGCGACCGCGAAATGGCCGGCCCCCGCACGCATCGGCTTGATCGCAGGATTGGCAGCGAGCGGCTGGGCCGCAATCGCTATCGCCTGGCATTTGATCGGCTGAATCGCCGCGGCGCTATTGCGCTGCAGCATCGATACGGTCCCGGCCAACCGGGCCTGATCTGCGGCGGTCCGCGACGCGGGCGTTGCGGCGTGCTTACAATGCTTTACCTGTCACTGTCGGGGTGGCAACCGTGGCCCCCGGATCTCGCCCATGCTCGACACCAACGATCGGACGATAGCTGAGCGGTCGCCCGCGCCGGGCATTGCCCAGCCGCGCGACCTGACCGCCGATGTGATCCGCGGCATCGCCATCATCCTGGTGGTGTTCGGCCATGCCAATCGGGGGATGATCGAAGCCGCCGGGCAAGCAGCGCCACCTGCCCTCCGGCAGATCGACTTCGTCATCTACACGACCCACATGCCCGCCTTTTTCCTGCTGGCGGGCTATTTTGCCGGCCTCGCGCTGGCCCGGCACCGCCGTCGCGATTACGCCGCGAGCCGCGGCTGGGCGGTCATCTATCCCTATCTGCTCTGGTCGCTGATCTTTTGGACGATCAAGGTCTTTGGCATCGGCTATGTCCATCACGGGCTCGGGCTGGGCGATGCGGCGCGTATCTTGTTCGATCCCATCAGCATCTATTGGTTTCTCTATGCGCTGCTATTGCTGCAGCTGGCGGCGGCCGCCAGCTATCCGCATGTTCGGTTGCTGCTCGCGCTGGCGATCGCGCTGGCGCTGGCCCGTGCCGTATCGCCCGGTTCGGGGATCATTGCGCTGACCCTGATGCACGCCCCCTATTTTACCGGTGGACTGGCGCTCGCGGGGACGCGCTGGACCTGGACGCAGCCGCGGCTGGCGCGGACGCCGATGCTGGCGGGATTGGCGCTGTTGTTCGCGGCCGGATGCGCCATGGCGCTTGCCATGGGCGCCCACGACCCGGTGTCGCCGCTGACCAC
>JBOFDB010000294.1:0-5517 GCA_051646545.1 Sphingomonas sp. | reverse complement strand
AATGACGCCGATTTCGTCGCGCCGACGGCGATGCTGAACGAGCTGCGCGAAGACAATCTGAAGCTGGTTGCAAGCTTCCACGAAGCCAAGCAGATCGTCGATGATGCTGGCGACAACGGCACCAGTGGTATATTGGACGAGTGGACCGATCGCGCCGAACGCCGCGCCTGGTTCCTGTTTGAGGCGAGCCGCACCGCATAGGTTAACGATGGGGAACTTGAGCATCGCCGTGGCCATTGGCCTGGTGGCGACAATCAAGGGAGATGCATCATGCTGCGCTGGGCATTCTTGTTTCTGATCATCGGCATCGTGCTCGCGGTGCTGGGTTTTGGCGGTATTGGCGGCGCGTTTATCGGCATTGCCAAATTGCTGTTCTTTATCGCGATCGCGATTTTCGTGATCCTGCTGATCCTGGGCCTGATGGCGGGACGCGGCATCAGCAACTCGCTGGACTAAGGCGCGGCTGGGCCCAGCGTTACGATCCAGAAATCGGGCGGCGCGCCAATTCTGAACGGTGCGCCGCTCGTCCCCAATCCGCCCGATATGATCGCGACATGATCGGCAAAGCGCACAATGCCGCAGCGCACCTCCATTTCGGGTCGAAACTGCAAGACCAGCGGCCCCAGGACCGGCAGCACGATCTGCCCGCAATGGGTGTGCGCGGCCAGCAAGGGCACGCCCGGCGGCAGCGCGGCCGCCATTTGGGGATAATGCGCGACGCCGATCAACGCCCCGCCCGCATTCCCGGCTGCTTTGGCGGCATCTTCGGGGCGGGGCGCGTGACCATCGCCATCCAGCCCGATCAGCGTGATCGGCCCCCGGCGCAGCGGCTGGTTGACCAGCATCCGGACCCCGGCGCGCGCCAGGGCGGCGTTGACGGCGGGCAATCCCGTTGCATGGTCATGATTGCCCGGCACCGCGACAATGCCGAGCGGCGCGCGCAACCGGCGCAGCGGCGCGATCAGGCGCGGGGCGAGCCTTTTCGCGCTGCCGGGAACCTCGCCGGCAATGAAATCGCCTGCAATGACGATCAGGTCGGGATGCTCGGCATTCACCCGATCGACGATTCGCTCCAGTCGCGCCGCAGTCATCGACGCATTGCCGATATGAATGTCTGACATCAGCGCCACGCGCAATGTTGGCGCCCCGCGCGGCCAGTGCGCCAAAGGCAGCCGCGCGCGCCGCACGTCCGGGTCGCGGCGCGATTCGAGCAAGCTGCCCAGGGCGATCAGCCCGACGACCAGCGCGATAAGGCCGATGGTGCGCCGCAGCAAAGCCATGCCCGGCCCCTTAGCCCAAATGCCGGGCTTGGCGAAAGCCACCTTGCCGCCCCATCTTGCGCGCATGCGCGCTTTTGCCGACCTGATTGACCGCCTCATCTATACGCGGTCGCGCAACGCCAAGCTGAAGCTGATTGCGGATTATCTGACGGTGACGCCCGACCCCGATCGCGGCTGGGCAATGGCGGCGCTCACCGGGGCGCTGGATCTGCCCGCCGTCAAACCGGCGCTGATTCGCGCGCTGATGGAGGAGCGCGTCGACCCGGTGCTGTTCCGGATGAGCCGCGATTATGTTGGCGATACCGCCGAAACGGTCGCGCTATTATGGCCCGAGCGGCCCGAAAATGCGATCATGGCGCCCAGCCTGGCGCAGGTGATCGATCGGCTGGCGCAGCTGTCGCGCAGCGACGCGCCGATGGTGCTTGCCGCCCTGCTCGACGGGCTCGATGCCAATGGCCGCTTCGCGCTGATCAAGATGGCGACGGGGGCGATGCGCATCGGCGTTTCGGCGCGGCTCGCCAAGACCGCGCTGGCGCAGGCCTTTGGCCTTGATGTCGAAGCGGTGGAGGAAGTGTGGCACGGCCTTGCCCCGCCTTATGCGCCGCTGTTCGCCTGGGCCAAGGGCGAAGGCGCTCAGCCGACTGCCGCCGACATTCCCGTCTTCCGCCCGTTCATGCTTGCCCATCCGCTCGAGGATGTGCGGGTCGACCTCGCCGATTATGCGGCGGAGTGGAAATGGGACGGCATTCGCGTCCAGATCGTTCGCGCGGGCGGGGTGACGCGGCTCTACAGCCGGGCGGGGGACGACATTACTGGCAGTTTCCCCGACATCGCCGCTGCGTTTGACAAGCCCGGCGTCGTCGACGGCGAGTTGATGATCCGGGGTGAGGCGCAAGGCGCCGCCGTCAGCGCGGCGGGCGGCGCGGCCAGCTTCAACGCGTTGCAGCAGCGGCTGGGGCGCAAGGTGGTGTCGGCGAAGATGCTGGCGGAGTATCCCGCGTTCGTTCGCCTTTATGACATCCTGTTCGATGGCACGACGGACCTGCGCGATTTGCCCTGGACCGAGCGACGAGCGCGGCTGGAGGCGTTCGCTCCCGCGCTGGACCCCGCCCGGTTCGACGTCAGCCCATTGATCGCCGCAACCGACTTTACCGAGCTGGAAGCCATTCGTGCGGGCGCCCGCGATGCCGCGATTGAGGGCGTGATGCTCAAGCGGCGCGACGCGCCCTATGTGGCGGGCCGACGCGTCGGGCTGTGGTATAAATGGAAACGCGATCCGCTGACCGCCGATTGCGTGATGATGTATGCCCAGCGCGGCAACGGCAAACGATCAAGCTTTTATTCCGACTACACCTTTGGCTGCTGGACCGAGAGCGGCGAGCTGCTGCCCGTCGGCAAGGCCTATTCGGGGATTACCGATGAAGAGCTGAAATATCTTGATCGCTTCGTCCGCAATCACACCGTCGCGCGCTTCGGCCCGGTGCGGGAGGTGGAAAAGTCGCTGGTGCTGGAAGTCGCGTTCGATTCGATCCATGCCTCGGCCCGACACAAATCAGGCGTCGCAATGCGCTTTCCCCGCATCGCCCGCATCCGCACCGACAAACCGGCGGCAGAGGCGGATACGCTGGCGGCGCTGAAACGGCTGGTGACGTGAGCGGCTGATATGGCGCAGGAACCCTCTCCCCTTGCGGGAGTTCGGGGTCGGCCATGCCCCCGGCATGGCCTAAACAGCGCGGGGCGCTGTTTACCCCGAACTGGATACGGAGACTTAGTCTTTGCGATTAGCAAAGGCTTAGTCGAAGTTGGGTGAGGGGTAAGTCTTGCACTATCGGCGGTGGGAGTCCCCCTCTCCAAGCTTCGCTATCAGTTCGAGGTCGGCCATGCCCCCGGCATGGCCTAAACAGTGCGGGGCACTGTTTACCTCGAACTCCCTCAAGGGGAGAGGATAGAGCTAAGATCGCTTGCAAGGTTCATTCACCAAGATAGGCTGCCACCAATACCATAACCCAGGGGGCACATATGATCCGCACCACCATTGCCGCCATCACCGCGCTTGCCTTGTCGAGCGCCGCGTCTGCCGAAACCTTCGCCATCCAGGCCGGCCATGTCATTGTCGATGCAAGCAAGCCGGCGCGCGGCCCCGCCACCATCATCGTTACCGATGGCCGCATCGCCCGGATCGAGGAGGGCGCCACCGCGCCCGCCGGGGCAACGGTGGTCGACCTGCACGACAAGACGGTGCTGCCCGGCCTGATCGACGCGCATGTGCACTTGACCCAGGATTCGGGGCTTGCCTGGTACACCGCGCTGACGCCCAAATATTCGGAAGATTATGCGGCGATCACCGGCACCAAGAACGCGCTGATCACCGCGCGCGCGGGCTTTACCACGGTGCGCGATGTCGGGTCGCCGGGCGTCGCCGCTATTGCAGTGCGCGATGCGATCAACGATGGCACCGTGCCTGGCCCGCGCCTGCTGGTGTCGGGGCAGCCCTTGTCAATCATCGGCGGCCATGCCGACCCGTCGGTCGGCTTCGCGCCCGAGCTGCGCGAGGCAATCAACAACACTCCAGGGGTTTTCACGGTCTGCACGGGCACGGAGGAATGCGCCAAGGCGGTGCGCAAATTGGGCGCGCAAGGCGTTGACGTCATCAAATTCATGGCGACGGGCGGCGTGCTCGACCCCGGCGACATCGGCCTGGAACAGCATTTTACCGATGCCGAGATGAAAGCGATCATCGACACCGCGTATGCCCTCCACCTGAAGGTCGCCGCCCATGCGCATGGCGCCAGGGGCATCGACGCGGCGGTGCGCGCGGGCGTCGATTCGATCGAGCATGGCACCTATGTCGACGATCAGGGCATTGCCGATATGAAGGCGCATGGCACTTATTATGTCGGCACGCTGATGGCGTTTCGGGGCGCGGCGCAGATGATCGGCAAGAATCTGTTGCAGCCGGCCAGCGAGCGCAAGGCGAAGCAAGCGTTTGAGGCGTGGGGCGTCGGCCTCAACAAGGCGTATAAAGCGGGGGTGAAGATCGCGCTTGGCACCGATTCGGCGGTGACCCCGCATGGCCAGAACGCGCAGGAGCTTGATCTGATGGTGACCAAGGGCGGCATGACGCCCCGGGACGCGCTGATCGCGGCAACGAAGGGCGGCGCCGATCTGCTGGGACTGGCCGCCGAGACCGGCACGCTCGACCCCGGCAAATCGGCCGATCTGATCGCGGTCGATGGCGACCCGCTGACCGACGCCAAGGCGGTGCAGCATGTCGATTATGTGATGGTGCGGGGCAAGCCTGTTCCGATGAAGTGAGGGGGCGACGACAGGTCGCCGTCATTGCGAGCGTAGCGAAGCAATCCCGCCGACCCGTCGCCCCGCAGCGGGGGTTGGATTGCTTCGTCGCTGGCGCACCTCGCAATGACGATTTGCCAGGCGGTGGTCATCGCTACGCTTCAAGTTCCTTCGCCAGCACGACGAAATCAAGGTCGTGGCTGAGCGGTTCGCCCAGTCGGCGATTGTCATAGGGAAAGGGGCGCTGCTCCCCGGTCAGCGCATAGCCGCGGCGCTGATAATAGGCGACAAGCTCGCGGCGCCGACCGATCACAGTCATTTCGATGCGCTGCGCCCCGAAAATATCGCGCGCGGCGGCTTCGGCAGCGGCGATCAGCGTCCGGCCAACGCCGCCCGTCTGCCGTGCCGGCGTTACGGCGAGCATGCCGAGATAGGCGGTCGCGCCATTCTTGCGCTCGATGACCACCGAGCCGATGACATCCCCGGTCGCATCGCGCGCCACCAGCAGCCGCTGATCGCGATCGGCAAAAATCGCCGCAAGCGTTTCGGCATCGGTGCGCTGCCCGGCGAGCAAGTCTGCCTCATGCGTCCAGCCGGCGCGTGCGCTGTCGCCGCGATAGGCGCTCTCCACGATGCTGTGGATGGCGGCGAGGTCAGCGGCCGTCGCGGCGGTGATGGAGAGGTCGGACATATCGGCGCTGCCCCCGGGTCTTACAGACATAGCAAAACCCGGCGCGCCCATCGGCCCGCCGGGTCTGCCATGATCAGCCGTGATGCTTACTGCATCGGCGTCAGGTTGACGGCGGCGTATTTGCCGCGACGATCAACCTCAAGCTCGAACTCCAGCCGGTCGCCTTCGTTGAGCGTCGGCATGCCAGCGCGTTCGACCGCGCTAATATGGACAAACGCATCGGGCTGGCCGTCATCGCGCTGAATAAAGCCA
>JBOFDB010000365.1:0-2124 GCA_051646545.1 Sphingomonas sp. | reverse complement strand
CGCGGCTTAGCGCGACCGCCGCCGGCGCCACCCGCTTATCGCCCAGCGATTCGGCGAGCTGGATATAGAGCCAGGCGATGCCGATCCGCGCGGTCGCGGGCGTCCCGCTTCCCAGGGCCGCGCGATATGGCGCCAGCGTCGCCGTATCGGCGGGCAACAGGCTCAGCGCTGCCTCGCGCTGCCCCGCGCCCGCCAGCATTTGCGCCGCCGCGACGCGCAGGCTGATCGCGCCAGGGTCGGACACCGTCATCAGCCGCGCCATCGTCATACCCGTGGCGACGCGGCCGCCAGCAATGTCGGTCAGCAAACGGGTATGATCGGCAAAGCGCGACGCCAGCGCACTGCCCCGCGCGCCGTCAAGCGCGGCGTTAACCGCGCCCGCATCGTTCAGCGGCGCCAGCCACGCCCGGATTGACGGCGCCAGAAACGAAAACGGCCCGGCGGCAATCGCCTTGACCGCGTCGTTGATCTTGGCCGCATCACCACCGTTAAGCGCATCGCCCAGCGCGATCAGGGCGGCATCGGCGGGGACGACGCCGGCACTCTCCAGCACCCCGCGCGCGCGCCGGGCCAGCGCCATGTCGCCTGCGGCAAGCCCCGCGCGATAGGCACGGATCGCCAGCTCCGCATTCGCCGGATCGGCCGCCAGCGCGGTGGCATAGCCCGCCGCTGCTGCCCGTTCCGATCCCTCCGCGTCGGCCGCGCGCGCGCGCAGATAGGCCGCAAGATTATCATCAGCCCGGGCCGCGGCGGGCAGCATCAACGATGCCCCGGCCCCGGCCAGCAGCGCCAGAACGCGATGCTTACATATTGGGGTAATTGGGCCCTCCCCCGCCTTCGGGCGTCACCCAATTGATGTTTTGCGTCGGGTCCTTGATGTCGCACGTCTTGCAGTGGACGCAATTCTGCGCGTTGATGACGAAACGCGGCTCGCCCGTTTCCTGACCGACGATTTCATACACCCCGGCCGGGCAATAACGCTGCGCCGGTTCGTCATAGGTGGGCAGGTCATAGGAAACCGGAACATCCGGGTCTTTCAGCTGCAGATGGACCGGCTGATCCTCTTCGTGATTGGTGTTCGACAGGAACACCGACGACAGCCGGTCGAACGTGATAACGCCATCGGGCTTGGGATACTCAATTTTTGGCGCCTGATCCGCGCGCACCAGGCTTTCGTGATCGGGATGGTGCCGCATCGTGAAGGGCAGTCGGATGCCCATAGTTTCCAGCCACATCGTCGCCAGCGCAAAGCCCGCGCCCCAGAAATCACCGAACCGCTTCATCAACGGCGCGACATTGCGAACGATGCGCAGCTCCTTTTCGATCCAGCTCGCGCGATATGCCTTGGGATAGGCGACCAGCTCGTCATGCGCCCGCTGTGAAATGATCGCGTCGACCGCAGCCTCGGCAGCCAGCATGCCTGATTTCATGGCGGTGTGCGTGCCCTTGATGCGCGGCACGTTGAGGAACCCTGCCGAGCAGCCGATCAGCGCGCCGCCCGGGAAAACCAGCTTCGGCACGGCTTGCCAGCCGCCATCGCTGATCGCGCGGGCACCATAGGAAACGCGCTTGCCCCCCTTCAGAATATCGGTGATCGCTGGGTGGGTTTTCCAGCGCTGCATTTCCTGGAACGGCGAGAGGTGCGGGTTCGAATAGCTGAGCCAGGTAACGAAGCCGAGCGCGACTTGCCCATTGGCCTGATGGTAGAGGAAGCCGCCACCATTTGACCCCTTGGTTTCGCTTAGCGGCCAGCCCGAGCTGTGGATCACCCGGCCGGGAACGTGCTTGGCAGGGTCAATATCCCATAATTCCTTGATGCCGATGCCATAGATTTGCGGGTCGCAATCCTTGCGCAGATCAAATTTCGCCATCAGCTGCTTGGCCAGCGATCCGCGCACGCCTTCTGCGAACAGCGTGTATTTGGCGTGGAGCTCCAGGCCCGGCTGATAATCGGGCTTGTGGCTGCCGTCGCGCGCAATGCCCAGATCGCCGGTGGCGACGCCTTTTACCGCGCCATCGTCGGTGTAGAGAATCTCGGCCGCCGCAAAGCCGGGGAAGATTTCCACGCCCAGCGCTTCTGCCTGCTCGGCGAGCCAGCGGCACAGATTGCCCAGGCTACCGGTA
>JBOFDB010000204.1:0-1973 GCA_051646545.1 Sphingomonas sp. | reverse complement strand
TGGCGAGCGGCTATGCCTTTGGCTGGGGGCATCTCGCCGTCGCCAATCGCTGGGTTGCGCAGGCATTTGTCTATCAGGACGTCATGCCACCTTGGCTGGGCTGGCCAGCAGTGGGGCTGCTCGCGCTGTATCTGGCCATTTACCCGATGGCGGCCGCAGGGCTGGCGTGGCGGTTTGGGCGGGAAGTGCTGCCGGGCCCGGCCTATGCCCTGGCGGCAGGGGCGGCGTGGATCGCGACCGAATGGCTGCGCGCGACGCTGTTCACCGGCTATCCCTGGCCGCCGCTTGCGACGATTTGGCTGCCGGTGCTGGGGGTGGCGTGGCTGGCGAAATGGGTCGGCACTTATGCGCTGTCGGGGCTTACCGTCACGGCGGCGGCGATGCTGATCCCGCTTGCCCGGCGGCAATGGCGCGCGGCGACGGCGACGGGCACGATGATCATGCTGCTGGCTCTGGCGGGTTTCGTCACCCCTGCCGATCCGCTGCCACAGGCAGCCACTAACCCCCGCTTGCGCATCGTCCAGCCCGATCTCGATCAGGAACAGCGCCCGCGTGACGATTATGCCGAACAGAATCTCCGCGCGCTTCAGGCCGATGGCGGCGCGCCCGGCGCTGCTCCCCGGCTGATCCTGTGGCCCGAAGTCGCGCTGCGCTATCTGGTCGAGAATGGCTATCCCCGCCCATATTATTGGCGAGGCGCGCCCGATATGGTCCGGGCACGGATCGCCGCCGCGCTTGGCCGCCGCGACCTTGTGCTGACCGGCGGCGACAGCCTGCGCTTCAGCCCCGACGGCAAGCTCACCGGCGGCAGCAACGCCATTTTCGCGATCGACGCGCATGGCCGATTGCTGGCCCGCTATGACAAAAGGCACCTCGTCCCCTTTGGCGAATATCTGCCGTGGCGACCGGTGCTGTCGCGGCTTGGGCTCGACCGACTGGTGCCCGGCGATATCGATTTTGATCCCGGCCCTGGCCCGCGCACCATCACCCTGCCCGGCTTCGGCCCGGTCGGCATGCTGGTGTGCTACGAAGTGATCTTCTCTGGCGAAATCGTCGATCGGGCCCATCGCCCGGCGCTGATCTTCAACCCGTCAAACGACAGCTGGTTTGCGCAATCCGGCCCCGAAATGCACCTGGCACAGGCGCGATTGCGCGCGATTGAGGAGGGGCTGCCCATTGCCCGCGCAACGCCGACGGGCATTTCCGCAATCATCGATGCCGATGGCCGCGTCGTCGCCAGGACGGGGTGGAATGTCCCCGCCGCGATCGAAACCACCATTCCCCCTGCCCACGCCCCGACCTTGTTCGCCCGGGCAGGCAATTGGCTGGCGCTGATCACCGCCGCACTGCTCATCGCGGCGGCTGTTGCCATTCGCCGCCGAGCGCGATAGGGCGCATATAACAATATCTTTATATGACCTCGGAAAGCGACTTTTCCGACCTATCAGAGGGTTTCCGATGCGCTCCAATTACCTCTTCACTTCCGAATCGGTGTCCGAAGGCCATCCCGACAAGGTTGCCGACCAGATTTCCGACGCGGTCGTCGATCTGTTCCTGTCGCGCGATCCGGTGGCGCGCGTGGCGTGCGAAACGATGGTGACGACGCAGCGCATCGTGCTGGCGGGCGAAGTCCGCTGCAATCCCGAAACCTTCCCGACGCTCGACGAAATTGAGCGCGCCGCCCGCGATACCGTCAAGCGCATCGGCTATGAACAGCATGGCTTCCACTGGCAGACCGCCGACTTCGCCTGCCACCTGCACGGCCAGTCCGCGCACATCGCCCAGGGTGTCGATGAAGCCGGTAACAAGGACGAAGGCGCCGGCGACCAGGGCATCATGTTCGGTTATGCCGCCAACGACACGCCGGACCTGATGCCGGCGACGCTCGATTACAGCCACAAGATACTGGAGCGCATGGCCGCCGACCGGAAATCGGGCGCCGCGCCCTTTCTGGAACCCGACGCGAAAAGCCA
>JBOFDB010000460.1:0-2274 GCA_051646545.1 Sphingomonas sp. | reverse complement strand
GGCGGGATCGGTCGAAGACGCCCCCAGCCGCACCACATAGCCGGCGCGCGAGCTGGTTTCGAGGAAGCTTTCGACGATCGCGGGATGGGCGACGGCCCAGTCGAACGCCATGTCGGCATGGCGGCCCGACAGGCGCTGGAGCAACGCCGCCTTTTGCGGCGCCGTCAGCGTGTTACCTTCGAGCAGCCCCAGCGCGCCGCGCGCCACCGCTTCATCGCGCGCACCGCCGAGCAGGTTGATATAGGCATTTTTGACCACGGGATCACGCTCTGCCTTGGCAACGGCCAGCAGCGCGTCCCACTCCGCCTGCGTCGCATTGATCGAATAAGTGGTCAAAATGGCATCGCGGATCGCGGGCGGAATGGCGGTGGGGTCGCTCGCCAGCTTGGCCGCATAGGCACGCGCGCGGGCCGCCACATCGGGATCGCCGGCAATGCCCAGCGACGCGACCAGCCCCTCGCGCAGATTGGCCGCCTGGGTCGACTCACCCGGCCGCGCTTCATAACCCAGCCGCGCCAGGACGGGCGCGAACGTCGTGATCGTGCGCGCCTGCAGCTTGGCATATTGGGGCGTGCCGTAGAACAGCGACCGCAGGGAAGCGAAATCTTCGTCAACCGTGATCCATTCGATCGGCTCGGCTTCGGCGCGCACCGCGCCGATCGTGTCGGCCCATGCCGTCAGCGGCTGGTCGCCCGAGAGCGCAAGGCCGAAATCATCGGCAATCGTCCCCACCCGATCGACCAGGTCAAGCCGCGGATAGGCCGCAACCAGCGCCGCGTGGCTCGCCGCGTCATAGCGCACCCGGGCATAGCTGCCCTTGCCCAGATTGGCGATCACCGGGCCGCACCCGGCGAGTTGCACGGTATAAGGCGCGTCGGACTTGACGGCACTCGTCGTCACTTTGCCGCCCAGCGTGGCGAGACGCAGCGGCACCGTCCATTGCTGCGGCGCCTTTGATGCCTGGTCGAGCCCGTAACGTCCGTTCTGCAGCGTCACGGTCGTCGTGCCATTGCCGCATTGGCTGCTCACCACGCTGACCAAGGGCACGCCGGCCTGCAGTGTGAAGTCATGCGCGATATCCGTCACCGGCCGCCCCGCCGCCGCCGACAAGTCGGTCCAGAGCTGATCGGTTTCGGTGTTATTGTACCGATATTTCGCCATGTAGCGGCGAATGCCGTCACGGAAAATATCGGGGGCGATGGTCGATTCGATCATGCCGATCACCGCCTCACCCTTTGAATAGGTGATCGCGTCAAAGCCCTCGCCAATCTGGTCGACGGTTTCGACATGGCGGATGATCGGGTGGGTCGCCGCCGTCGCATCGGCGCCGAACGCGCCTTCGCGGCTTCCCACCACGGCGGCGGCTGCCTGCTGCCATTCGGGGTTCAGGTCGATCGCGGCCTTGTTGGCCATCCATGAGGCAAAGCCCTCATTCAGCCACAGATCGTCCCACCATTTCATGGTGACGAGATCGCCGAACCATTGATGCGCCATTTCGTGCGCGACAGTGCCGAAAATCTCCTGACGACTGCTTTGCGTGCCGCGCTTGGCATCGAACAGCACCGTCGGTTCGAAATAGAAAATCGCGCCCCAATTTTCCATGGCGCCGAAAAACTGGCTCGATCCCGGCCCGGCGATCATATCGAGCTTGGGCAACGGATAGGGCTGGCCGAAATAGTCATTATAATAAGCAAGCAGCCGCTTGGCCTGGGCCAGCGCATAATCGCCGCGATCAACCACGCCGCGCCGCGTGATGATGCCGATTTCGGTCTTGCCCGCCATCACCGTCTTACGCTCGACATCGCCGATGCCGAGGAACAGTAGATAGCTCGACATGACGGGCGAGGTCGCAAAGGTGACTGCCTGCTTGCCGTTCGCCCCCTTGGCGCGGCTGGCGACGGGCATATTCGAAAACGCGGTCTGCCCTGCAGGCACCGTGGTGGTCAGGCGAAACGTCGCCTTATAGCTCGGCTCGTCCCACATCGGCGCGAAGCGGCGGGCATCGGGCGCTTCGAATTGCGTGACAAGCATGCGCGCCGCCGACCCGTCAGGATTTTTATAATCGATCGCAAAAAAGCCGGCAGCGGTGTCGTTGATCTTGCCCGTCCAGTTCAGGTGCAGCGTGTGCGTGCCGACGCCGAGCAGCTTGGGCGCGGTGACGCTTAATTGTTGCGATGTGGCATCCAGCATTGACGTTGCGGCGGCACCATCGATCGTGGCACCGCTGATGACGAGATCGGCGGCATTCAACGTCAGCGTCCGCGTCGGCTGCGT
>JBOFDB010000011.1:0-1089 GCA_051646545.1 Sphingomonas sp. | reverse complement strand
CGCGGGATGCTCCACCGCCTGCACCAGCCCCAGATGCCGCTCGGGCAGGACCAGATCGCCGCGCCTTGGCAGCGCCCCCAGCACCGCGATACCAGCCGCATCCAGCCCCGCGCGCGCCAACCGCTCATGCCGGGGGCTGGCCACGCGGTTGAGGATCACCCCCGCCAGCGTGATCCCGCTGTCGAGCAGCTTGAAACCCAAGGCGGTCGCGGCGGCGGACTGCGCCTGACCCGAAATATCCAGCACCAGCACCACCGGCCAGCCCATGCGGCGGGCGATATCGGCGCTGGCCCCATTGCCGGTGGCGCCGATGCTGGCGACACCGTCGAACAACCCCATCGATCCTTCGGCAAGGATGATGTCCGCGCCCTCGGCCTCGCCCGCGATGGCATCGAGCATGTCGCCATCCATCGCCCAACCGTCGAGGTTGAACGAACGGCGACCGCTGGCGGCCCGATGGAACGCGGGATCGATATAGTCGGGGCCGCTCTTGAACGGCTGCACCACCATGCCGCGCCCGGTCAGCGCGCGCAGCAGGCCGAGCATCACCGTCGTCTTGCCCTCGCCCGAGGCGGGCGCTGCGATCATCAGGCCCGGGATCGCACCGGCAGTGGGCAGGCGTCCGCTCACTCGGTCACCCCCGAAAAGCGCGAATGCGCATCCTGCGGACGGAAACGCCGATCATAACCATGCGCGTACAGGCTGCTTTCGGCGAAATCCTGCGCCGCCAGCACCCGGCCGACGAGGATCAGCGCGGTGCGTTCCATGCTGCCAGCGACCGCATCCCCGATGCTGGCCAGCGTCGCCCGGACAATGCGCTGATCGGGCCAACTGGCCCGCCATACCACCGCCACCGGGCAATCGGCGCCATAGGCGGGGACGAGATCCGCCACCACCCGATCGAGATTGTGGATCGACAGATGGATCGCCAGCGTCGCCCCCGTCACGGCGAAATTGGTCAGGCTTTCCGCCGGCGGCATGGTGCTGGCCCGGCCCGGCGTGCGGGTCAGCACCAGCGATTGCGACAGCTCGGGCAGGGTCAGTTCGGCCTCGAGCGCGGCGGCGGCGGCGGCAAAGGCGGGTACGCCC
>JBOFDB010000290.1:0-2216 GCA_051646545.1 Sphingomonas sp. | reverse complement strand
CGATGAAGGTCGCCGCTGCCCAGGCGCTGGCAGACCTGGCGCGGCAGCAGGTGCCGGAGGAAGTGGCGCAGGCCTATGGCACGCGCCATAGCTTTGGCCCCGACTATATCATCCCCGCGCCATTCGATCCGCGATTGATGGAAGTGGTGCCGGTCGCCGTCGCCAAGGCAGCGATGGATTCGGGTGTCGCCACCAAGCCCATTCTCGATCTGGAAGCCTATCGCCAGAGCCTGCGCGCCCGGCTCAACCCCACCACCTCGGTGCTGAGCCTCGCTTATGAAGGCGCCCGCGCCCACCCCAAGCGCGTGCTGTTCGCGGAAGGCGAGGAAGAAGTCGTGCTGCGCGCCGCCATCGCGTTCAAGGATGGCGGCTATGGCATTCCCGTGCTGGTCGGGCGCGATGACGTTCATGACCGGCTGCGCACCCTGGGTGTGGCGGACCCCGAAAGCTATGAGGTCCACAACAGCCGCAAATCGCCGCTCGTCCCGCGCATGGTTGATTTCCTCTATGAGCGGTTGCAGCGGCGCGGCTATCTGCGCCGCGATTGCGAGCGGATGATCAACCAGGATCGCAACACCTTTGGCGGCGTCATGCTGCAATTGGGTGAGGCGGACGCGATGATCACCGGCGTCACCCGCACTTATGCGCAAACCATGCGCGAAGTGCGCCGCGTCGTCGATCCCGCCGCCGGGCGCACGCCCTTTGGCATTCACGTGCTGGTCGGGCAGAGCCATACCGTCTTCATGGCCGACACGACGGTCAATGAACGACCCGATGCCGAAATGCTCGCCGATATCGCCGAGCAGACAGCGGCGGTGGCGCGGCGGATGGGGCATGAGCCGCGCGTCGCCTTCCTCAGCTATTCGACCTTCGGCAATCCCGAAGGCCAATGGCTCGATAATATCCGCGAGGCGGTGAAGGTGCTCGAACAGCGCAATGTCGGCTTTGAATTCGAAGGCGAGATGGCGCCCGATGTCGCGCTCAATCCGCGCCAGATGGCGAATTATCCCTTTGCTCGCCTGTCTGGCCCCGCCAACGTGCTGGTGCTGCCGGGGCTGCAATCGGCCAATATCTCGGCCAAGCTGCTGCGCGAGCTTGGCGGCGACGCGGTGATCGGCCCGATGCTGATCGGCATGGAAAAGAACGTGCAGATCACGCCGATGACCAGCACCGCCAGCGAATTGGTGACGCTGGCGGTGCTGGCGGCGGGCGGTATTGCGCGGTAAAGGCCAATTGCTATATGACCATCTAGATGGTCAGGAGGCCTGCCGTGACTTCTGTCAGCGTCGCTGAAGCGAAAGCCCATTTGAGTGAGTTGATCGCGCGCGTCGAAGCGGGCGAGACCGTGTCGATCACCCGCCGCGGTCGGCCAGTGGCACGGTTGGTCGCGGACATGGCGCCGAAACAACCGATTGATTTAGCTGCCATGAAGCGCGTCGCGGCACTGTCAGAACGATATGAAGACCCTGAAGGGCTAAGCTTTGTTGAGCGGCTTCGGCGCGAAGACCAGCTTTGACGGCTTATCCCGATGCTTCCATCATCGTATCCGCCTTCTCCGAAGAACGGTTTAGCGATACCGCAAGGGCGTGGATCGCAGCGCTTGCACCCGGCGAACTCGTGACCAGCAAATGGTGCATGACGGAAGTTGCCTCAGCCATGGCGATCAAATCACGGACAGGGGCGCTGAAGGCGGCAGATTTCGGCATTGTCATTGACGCGGTAAACGACCTTCTGGCGCAATCGGCTGCTTATTTACCCGTTGAAGCAGCCAGCTTTGATCTGGCAACGACACTCATACGTCGCAGTTCAAAGCCGCTGCGCAGCGGGGATGCGTTGCATCTTGCGGTTGGCTCGGCCAACGGCGCCACTGTCTGGACCTTCGATCACGCCATGGCTGCGGCGGGCCAAGCGCTTGGCATCGATGCGCGCCTGCTGACCTGACCGCGATCAAGCGTCGATGCTGCTGCCCAATGCCGCGTTGACCAGCCCGCCATCGACGGTGATGGTGTCGCCCACCACATAATCGCCCGCCCGGCTGGCGAGGTAGATGGCGGTGCCGGCCATATCCTCATCGACGCCGATGCGCTTGGCGGGGATGCTCTGCGCCACCGCATCGCCATGGTCGCGCGCGGCGCGGTTCATCTCGCTGGCAAAAGCGCCGGGAGCGATCGAAGTGACGTTGATATGGTCGCGGATCAGCCGTGCGGCCATGCGCT
>JBOFDB010000553.1:0-1011 GCA_051646545.1 Sphingomonas sp. | reverse complement strand
GGATGACGTCGAGGGTGAGTTCCCCCACCGTCACCTGATCGCCATGGTGCAGCCAGCGGTCAGGCTCAAACACCTTGCCCTCCACGCCATATTGGCGGCCATCCTCATCGAGGCGGCTGATCCAGAAGCGGTCGGCCTCCTCCGGCCCCTCAATCGGCACGCCGAGTTCGGCGGCGAAAATCCCCGCCTGCCCGCAATGGTCGATATGGCCATGGGTGATCAGGATTTTCTCGATGGTGACGCCGGTCTTGGCAATGGCATCACGCAATTTATGGAGGTCGCCGCCCGGATCGACGAATGCGCCGCGCATCGTCCTGGTGCACCAGAGCAGGGTGCAATTTTGTTGCAGCGGCGTCACCGGGATGATTGCCGCACGCAGCGGCGGCTCCGCTGGCGTAGCGATTTTCGAAGTCACATGATCAGTCATGGCCCGCAAATGGAGCCTCTGCGCCGTCAGCGCAAGCGCATCTGGCCGTCTTCGATGGTGATCGAATTCACCCGGTTGAGCACCGACTGGCCGAGCAGCGACGTGCGCAATACGGAACCGCGCACCACGCTGGCCTGCACGCCGTGCAGCTCGATATTGCCCAGCCGCACCCGATCAAGCACCACCGGTGCGACCAGCACGCGGCCACCCGCCGTCTCGGCATAGCCATTATAGTCGCCCGTGCTGGGGCGGATGCCCGCGCGTTCGGCATCGGCCTGCGTCAGCACCACCTGCGTCGCCCCGGTATCGACGATCATCGGAATGGCGACGCTGCCGATTTCCAGCTGGGCATGGAAATGGCCATCGCCCTGCCGGTTCAGCGTCACATCGCCATTGGCGGCGATCGTGCCGATATGCTCGGGCATCGGATCAGGCCGGGCGGGCGGCGGGGGTGGTGCCGATTCTGCGGCTGCCTCAGCCGGCGCAGCTTCACCCCCGGCACCAGCGGTCAGGCCATTGCCCAGCTGCATGCCGCCCAGCGCGACGACAAAGGCTCCGGCCCCGATGATGATGATGGTGCGGTC
>JBOFDB010000352.1:0-3138 GCA_051646545.1 Sphingomonas sp. | reverse complement strand
ACGCCAAGCCCGATGGCCGCGCCGGCGATATCTTGCGCAATGACGGCGGCCAGCTTGCCGAGTTGATCCGCGTGGCGGCGCAGGCGCAGGTACGGGACCGGCCGATTGCGGTGGCGCCGTCGGGCCGGGCCAGCACGGGCCGGCAAGATCAACCGCGACTGATCGCGGTCGGCGCCTCCACCGGCGGGGTCGAAGCGCTGCAAGTGCTGCTCCAGAATTTCCCGACGGATTGCCCGCCCACCGTCATCGTCCAGCACATTAACGGCCATTTTGCCGAGGCGGTCGCCCGCAGGCTCGACCAATGGTGCGCCCCCAAGGTGACGGTGAGCGAACCCGATCTGCTGCTGAAGCCGGGCCATGTCTATCTCGCCCCCGGCAATGATCGGCATTTGCAGATCCGCAGCAGCAGCAGCGGCTTTACCGCCAAGATGCGCGTAGGCGACAAGGTGGCGGGCCACCGCCCCAGCGTCGACATGCTGTTCCATTCGGTCGCCGAAGCGGCGGGCAGCGACGCGGTTGGGATCTTGCTGACCGGCATGGGCAGCGACGGCGCGCACGGATTGCTGGCGATGCACAAAGCCGGCGCGGCGACGATCGCGCAGGACCAGGCAACGTCGACGGTCTTCGGCATGCCCAAAGCCGCGATCGGCCTGGGCGCGGCCCGGCTGGTGGCGCCGATCCATCGCATTGCCGAACACGCCCTGACGAGGGCCGCCTGATGCTGCAGCAAGCCATCACCCCCGCCGCAACCAGCGCGCACCGACCCATCCGCCTGACGGTGATGCAGGGCCAGGCCCGGGTCAGCGGCGACGAGCGCGTCGAGTTCACCACTGTTTTAGGCAGCTGCATTGCCTGCTGCCTGTTCGACGCGTCGGTCAACGTTGGCGGCATGAACCATTTTCTGCTCGCCGAACCGCAAGCCGGGCGCGGCGGCATCGATGAAAATTACGGCGTCTATCTGATGGAAGTACTGATCAACGAGATGCTGGCTTATGGGGCGAGCCGACTGAGCTTGCGCGCCCATCTTTATGGCGGGGCCAATATGTACCGCGGCATGAAACGCATCGGCACCGCGAACGCCGAGTTCGCCAAAGCTTTCCTGGAGCGCGAGCGGATCCCGCTGGCGAACGCGTCGTTGGGGGGCAACAGCGCCCGTCGCGTCGATTTCCGTCCGTTCCGCGGCCAGGCGCGGTGCCGGATTGTCGATGAACCGGCCAATGCGCCGATCGAACCGATCCTGTTGCAGGCCATGCCCGCGCATGGCGATGTCGAACTTTTTTGAAGAAGGGTGACCGCAAGATGACGACCAAGACGTGCATCCTGACCGTGGATGACAGCCCCAGTATGCGGGCATTGCTGAAACATGCGCTGACGGCGCAGGGATTTGACGTGGCCCAGGCCGATGACGGCGTCAGCGCGCTTGACTGGCTGGAGGGCAATCGCTGCGATGTCATCATTACCGACATCAACATGCCGCGCCTGGATGGCTTCGGACTGATCGAGAAGGTTCGGGCGGGGAGCAGCCACGCCCAGCACCCCATCCTGGTGCTGACCACCGAAGCATCCGACGAGAAAAAGGCGCGGGCCCGGGCCGCCGGCGCCACGGGCTGGATCGTCAAACCGTTCGACGCGGACAAGCTGAGCGCGGCCATCCGACGTGTATCGCACTGATTTTTCGGGGGAGATAATCCAATGAACCGCCAGCTCATCACCTTCGAGGTCGAATCGCAAGTGTTCGGCATCGACATTATGGCCATTCGCGAAATCCGCGCCTGGACGCCGACGACGCGGCTGCCGAGCGTGCCGCATTATGTTGCCGGTGTCGTCAATCTGCGCGGCACCGTGCTGCCCGTTATCGATCTTGCCGCGCGGCTGGGCTGGCGGGCGACCGATCCGGGCGCGCGCCATGTTATCATCGTGACGCAAGTCGCCGGCCAGTTTCGCGGCCTGATCGTCGATTCGGTCAGCGATATCGTCACTTTCCCCATGGATGCCCTGCAGCCGCCGCCTGCCACCGGCGACGCGGTCGTGCCGTTCCTCGAAGGACTGGTGTCGATCGACGAGCGGATGGTGATGGTGCTCAACCTGCCGTCGCTGGCCGGGGGCGATACGATGGCCGAAGCGGCCTGAATTTTCCTCTTTGCCTTAAAGGATTTGGCGACATGCCCGCCACGAAAGTTCTGGTCGTCGACGATTCGATCACGATGCGCGCCTTGTTCACCAACGCGCTTGAGCGCAGCAGGGAGCTGGTCGTCGTCGGTGCCGCCAACGGTGCCGATGAAGCCCGCGACATGATTGCTGAGCTTCACCCCGACGTCCTGACGCTCGATGTTGAAATGCCGGGCAAGAACGGGCTCGAATTTCTGGAGGAGTTGATGGGGTCCAAACCCATCCCCGTCGTCATGCTGTCGACGCTCACTCAGAAGGGCGCCGATGTCTCGCTGAAAGCGATCGAGCTTGGCGCCGTCGATTGTTTTCCCAAACCGCAAAAGGCCACGCCCGACGAGTTTGAGAAAATCTCGGGCAAACTCTGCAAAACCGTGCTGACCGCGGCCAAAACCAATCTCGCCGCGCGCAAGGCATCCAAGGCAGCGGCGGCTAAGGCGGCGGAGGGCTATCGCCCCGATGGCCGCATTGTCGCGATTGCGGGCGGCATGGGGGGCATGGAGGCCGCGCACGAATTGCTGGCAAGCTATCCCGGCAATTGCCCGCCGACGCTGTTGTTGCTGGCGATCGACGAAGGCCTTGCCGCGCCCTTCGCGCTTCGCCTTGCCCAATCGATCGCGCCGAGCGTCAAACTTGCCACCGATGGCGAGAAATTGGAACAGGGGACGGTCTATCTCGCCACCGATCCCACACGCCATGTCGTCATCGATCGCTGGCCGGAAGGATCGATCCGCCTGGTCGAGCGAGACCCGGTCAATGGCTGCCGCCCCTCCGCCGACGTGCTCTTCGCGGCCCTGGCCCGAACGGCAGGCAACAAGGCCCATGCCGTCATTCTTTCGGGCGGCGGCGTGGATGGCGCGGCGGGTATCGGGTCTATCGACGCGGTCGGCGGCGCGGTCATGGTCCAGTCTCCTCAAACCGCGCTGGTCGCCGAGACCATTCAGGCGGCGCGCAGCAAGGGCGTGGCGCGCC
>JBOFDB010000422.1:0-2290 GCA_051646545.1 Sphingomonas sp. | reverse complement strand
GATGATGCGGCGGTTTGTGACCCCAAGCTGCGCGTGCGCGGGGTGGAGGGGCTTTACGTCGCCGATGCCTCGATCATGCCCAAGCTCGTGAGCGGCAACACCAACGCGCCGTCGATCATGATCGGCGAGCGCGCGGCGGATTTCATCAAGGCGGACCTGGCGGCTTAACGGTACGCAGCCCGGCTTCTCTCAACCGTCATTGCGAGGAGCGTCGCGACGAAGCAATCCATGTCACTCGAAAGGAGTTGGATTGCTTCGCTTCGCTCGCAATGACGGATCGAGCAGCAACCAGCCCGTCATGCCAGCGAAAGCTGGCATCGTTTGTTAGAGAAGGAAGCGCCCGTGGCTCGCGACCCCGGCTTTTGCCGGGGTTGATTGGCGACCCCGCGCCCCACGCGGGTCACGCCAATAAAAAAAGGCCGGTGACTTTCGCCACCGGCCAGTGCGTCCGCAGGAGGAACGCCTTGAGGGGCGGGCAGCGCGCCCGCCCCAATTCGGTCAATAATGATAGGCGCGCTCGCCATGCTCGGCGATGTCGAGGCCTTCAAGCTCAACATCCTTGCTGACGCGCATGCCCCAGGTCTTGTCGATCAGCAGGAACAGCACCGCCGCGCCAATGCCCGACCACAGCAGCGTCAGCCCGACGGCCCAGGCTTGCGTGGTCACCTGGCCCAGCATGTCGTAGGGGCCGGCGACCAGCGTTCCGGGCTTCGACGCATAATCGGCAGTGCCCTGGCCACCGAGCTGTGGTGAGTCGAGCACGCCGGTCAGCAGCGCGCCGGTGATGCCGCCGATGCAGTGGACGCCGAACACGTCGAGGCTGTCGTCATAGCCGAACTTGCCCTTCACCCAGCTGACGAAGAAGAAGCAGATCGGCGATACGAGCAGGCCCAGCACCACCGATCCCATCGGCCCGGCATAGCCCGAGGCGGGCGTCACCGCGACCAGCCCGGCAACCACGCCCGACGCCGCGCCCAGCAGCGAGGGCTTGCCGCGAACGAACTGCTCGGTCAGCAGCCAGGAAAGCCCCGCCGCTGCGGTCGCGACCATCGTATTGATGAAGGCAACTGCCGTGACGCCGTTCGATTCGAGGTTCGATCCGGCGTTGAAGCCAAACCAGCCGACCCACAACAGGCTGGCGCCGATCATGGTCATGGTCAGCGAGTGCGGCGGCATCGGCTCCTTGGGGAAGCCGACGCGCTTGCCGAGCAGCACGGCGAGCACCAGCCCGGTAATGCCCGCGTTGATGTGCACCACGGTGCCGCCGGCAAAATCAAGCGCGCCCCATTGGAACAGCTTGCCCGCATCGTTGTTGACCGCGTCGAGCGCGTCCTTGCCTTTCAGCGCGGCGGCGGCAACGGTATCGGGCCCGCCCCAATACCACACCATATGCGCGATCGGGAAATAGACGAGCGTTACCCAGAGCGCGGTGAACAGCATCAGCGGCGAGAATTTCACCCGTTCCGCAACTGACCCCACGAACAGCGCCGGGGTAATCATCGCAAACGTCATCTGGAAACAGATATAGACATATTCGGGGATGTAGACGCCGTTGGAAAAGGTCGCCGCCTGGCTGTTGGCATCGACCCCGATCAACGCGACTTTGGAGGTGCCGCCGAAAAAGGCGCCGAGGAAGGTGCCCCATTGCGCGCCGCTGGTGAATGTCTCCGAATAGCCCCAGGTGACCCAGATCACGCCGACCATGCAGACAATCATCAGCACCTGGGTCAGCACGCTCAGCATGTTCTTGGTGCGCACCAGGCCGCCATAGAACAGCGCGAGGCCCGGCACCGACATCATCAGCACCAGCAATGTGGAGGTCAGCATCCACGCCGTATCGCCCTTGTTCACCGTGGGTGGCGGTATCGGCGAGGCAGCGGTTGCCGCCTGCGCCCAGGCGGGCAGCGCCGCTGCCGCCGCAACCGCCCCCAGCGCGGCCCATTTCATCCCATGCTTCATCATTGTCCCCTTGGCGTTGTCGGTCATGGCGTCAGAGCGCCGTCTGGTCGGTTTCGCCGGTGCGGATGCGCACGGCCTGGCCCACATCTAGCACGAAGATCTTGCCGTCGCCGATCGCGCCGGTGTTGGCGGCGGTCTGGATGGTTTCGACGACGCGATCGGCAAGGTCGGTTGCGCAGACGATCTCGATCTTGATCTTGGGCACCATGTTGGTGGTGTATTCGGCGCCGCGATAAATCTCAGTCTGGCCCTTTTGACGGCCAAAGCCTTTCACCTCGGTAACGGTCATGCCGGCGACCCCGATAGCGGTAAGCGCCTCGCGCACCTCGTC
>JBOFDB010000385.1:0-8797 GCA_051646545.1 Sphingomonas sp. | reverse complement strand
AATGGCATGGCATTCGCCGCCCGCGCCGTGGCGCCGCCATTGCCGCGCCCAGCAATGCCTTTGCCGACCTTGCCCGCCTTGCCGCCAATGGCTGACGATGCATCGCTCCGGCTCGACAAATTCCTGTGGTTCGCCCGGCTCGCCCGCACCCGGGCGATGGCGCAGGCCTATGCCGAGGCGGGGACGCTGCGGCTCGACGGGCGACGGGTGGAGCGCGCCCACACGCCGGTGCGTGTGGGATCGGTGATCGCCTTTGTGCAGGCCGGCAGGGTAGGGTCCGTGTCATCCGCGTCGCCACCCTGCCCGCGCGCCGGGGCCCCGCCGCAGACGCGGTGCGATGTTATACCGACCTTGGGACAGGCATTGACGCAGCCAGACCGGGCGAATAGCACGGCGTTCGTCACTTCGCTCGTTGGGGAAAGTCCGCCACATGACCTACGTCGTCACCGACGCCTGCATCCGCTGCAAGTACATGGATTGCGTCGAGGTTTGCCCGGTCGATTGCTTCTATGAAGGCGAGAATATGCTCGTCATCAACCCGAGCGAATGCATCGATTGCGGCGTTTGCGAACCCGAATGCCCTGCCGAGGCCATTTTGCCCGACACCGAAAGCGGCCAGGAAAAATGGCTGGAGCTGAACGCCACCTATTCGGCGCAATGGCCCAACATCACGCGCAAGCGGGAAAGCCCGGCCGATGCCGACAAGTATAAGGGTCAGGCCGACAAGTTCGACAAATTCTTCTCGGCAGAGCCCGGCCAGGGCGACTGATCGGGCGCAGGCTCTAGGCCCGGCCCGGCCGCCACTCAGCGGCGGTCGTCGGTCGCCAGCGTCTCCGCCAATTGCTGGCGAAGCGCGCGTAGATCATCGATTTGGGATTGATCAAGCTGGGCGGGCTTCGCACCCGGCGCCGGTCGCGCGCGCGGAACCGCAGGCGACGGTGCAGCTTGCGGCGCGCCGCCGCTGGGCAGCGCTTTACCCCCTGCCCGCTCGCGGCCCAGCACGGCCTGAACGCCGCGGATCGTATAGCCATCCTGATTGAGCAGCCCGTGGATGCGGCGCACCAGCGCCACATCCTCCGGCCGGTAATAACGCCGCCCCCCGGCGCGCTGTAGCGGCCGCAGTTGCGGAAACCGTGTTTCCCAATAACGCAGAATATGCTGGCGGACGCCGATTTCGCGCGACAGTTCACCGATGGTGCGAAAAGCGTCGGCAGCCTTTTCCGCCATGCCCGCGCCCGCTTATCCGGCCTTGACGATGCGGTCCCGCATCATCTGGCTGGCGCGGAAGGTCAGCACGCGCCGCGGCGCGATCGGCACTTCGACCCCGGTTTTGGGATTGCGACCGATCCGCTCGCTCTTGTCGCGCAGCACGAACGTGCCGAAGCCCGAAATCTTGACGTTCTCCCCCTTTGCCAAGGCATCGGTCATGGTGTCGAGAATCTGTTCGACGATCCGCGACGAGTCGGACCGCGACAAGCCCACTTCCCGATGCAACGCGTCAGCAAGGTCGGCTCGCGTCAATGTTCCAGCGCCCACTATTATCCCTCCAAATTTCTCCCCAACAGCCGCATCTTAACGCGGGGAAGTGATTCCACCAATACGGTTTATTACTCAATTGTGACCAATTGCGGCGACAGGTCAAACTCTTACGAGCGCCGCCCCCCAGGTAAACCCGCCACCCATGGCTTCAAGAACGATGAGGTGACCGGGCTTGATCCGGCCGTCACGCATGGCGGTGTCGAGCGCCAGCGGCACCTATGCGGCCGAGGTGTTGGCGTGCTGATCGACCGTCACCACCACGCGCTCTGGCGGCAGGCCCAGTTTCTTGGCCGTGGCATCCAGGATGCGGGCATTGGCCTGGTGCGGCACCACCCAGTCGATGTCGCTGGCGGCGTGGCCTGCCTTGGCGAGCACTTCCTCCATCACCGCCGCCAGATTGACAACGGCGTGACGGAACACTTCGCGCCCCTTCATCCTCACCTTGCCGACCGTGCCCGTGGTGGAGGGGCCACCGTCGACATAAAGCAGATCGTTATAGCGACCATCGGCGTGAAGCTTGCTCGCAAGGATGCCGCGCCCATCCGCTTCGGCGCTTTCCTGGCCTTCCAGCACGATGGCGCCAGCACCGTCACCAAACAGCACGCAGGTCGCACGATCGTCCCAATCGAGAATGCGGCTGAACGTTTCCGCACCGATCACGAGCGCGCGGGCAGCGTTGCCGCCGCGGATCAGGCTGTCGGCGACTTGCAGCGCGTAAAGAAAGCCCGAGCAGACGGCGGCCACATCAAAGGCGACGCAATCGGCGATGCCCAGCCTTTCCTGCACCCGCGTCGCCGCTGCCGGAAAAGTCTGGTCGGGCGTCGCGGTTGCCAGCACGATCAGGTCAATATCGTTCGCCGCAATGCCGGCCGCCGCCAGCGCCGCCCGCGCCGCGTCGGCGGCAAGCGTTGCCGTCGTCTCGCCTTCCCCGGCGATATGACGGAAGCGAATGCCGGTCCGCTCGACGATCCATTCATCGGACGTGTCGACTTGCTCGGCCAGTTCAGCATTGGCCACGCGCCGCTTGGGCAATGCTGAACCGGTGCCCGTGATGACCGAACGGATCATGCCGCCTTTGCCTCGAAATTGCCGAGATCGTCACTGATCCGGCGGGTCAACTCATCGCGCACCGATTTTGCGGCGACTTCGATGGCGTGCGCGACCCCAATCTCATTGGCGCCGCCATGGCTTTTGACGACCAGGCCGTTCAGCCCCAAAAACACCGCGCCATTGTGGTTATTGGGATCAAGGTGATCGCGCAACAGCTTGGTGGCGGGACGCGAAATCAGGAAGCCCACTTTTGATCGGAACGAGCTTTGAAATGCGCGGCGCAGCAGGTCAGCGACGAATTTTGCCGTACCTTCCGCCGTTTTGAGAGCGATATTGCCCGAAAACCCGTCGCAAACGATCACGTCGACATCACCGCGCGACAGTTGATTGCCCTCGACAAAGCCCGAAAAGGTCATCGGCAGGTGCCGCGCATCCTTCAGCGCCTGCGCCGCCTCGCGGATGCTGTCGGTCCCCTTCATTTCCTCGGTGCCGATGTTGAGCAGCGCAACGCGCGGGCTTTCCAGATCGAGCATGGTCCGCGCATAGGCCGCCCCCATGACAGCAAACTGCACCAGGTTGCGCGCGTCGCAATCGGTATTGGCGCCAAGATCCAGCATGACGACGTCGTTCTTGCCGAACGAGGGCATCATCGCGGCGAGCGCGGGACGATCAATGCCGGGCATGGTGCGCAGCGCGAGCTTGGCCATCGCCATCAGCGCACCGGTGTTGCCGGAGGAAACGGCAGCGGCGGCCTCCCCCCTTTTCACCAGATCGATGGCGATGCCCATTGAGGTCGTCTTGGCGCGGCGGATTGCCTGGCTCGGCTTGTCGGCCGAGCCAATTGTTTCGGGCGCGTGGACCACCTCGGCATGTTGGCTGAGATTGGGGTGGCGCGTAAGCCCGGCGCGAATCTGCGGCTCGTCGCCGACCAGAATGAAGCGCATGTCTTCAAAGCGACGGCGCGCCACCGCGACGCCCGCCAGCATGACCGCCAGCCCGTCATCGCCGCCCATGGCGTCGATTGCGATGCGGGCGGTGCTCGTCAAATCAGAATGCCCCCCGGCTGGCCGTTAGCCGATCAGCCTTCCGCCGACACGATTTCGCGGCCATTATAATGGCCGCAGGATGGGCAGAGATTGTGCGGGCGCTTAAGCTCGCCGCAATTCGGGCATTCCTGAAACGCCTCGACAGGCAGCGAATCGTGCGCGCGGCGCATGCCACGGCGAGAGGGCGAGGTTTTTTTCTTAGGGACGGCCATTGCGGCACCTTATCTATAAACAAGATCGACGAAATTTTGCGATAGCCCGGCCTGATCGTCGAGCGCAACAGCGCGCCGGATTCCGGCCAGCGCCCACGCCCCGTCGCGGCCGGACCGACGCGCGAAGCGGGGGCTATAGCGATTTCCTGTAGCGTTGCAAGGGAGTGGGCGCGCGGCAGGATGATCTTGCCGGAACACGACACAGGTGCCATTGCCCGGCAAGGGAGGCTGCGGCAAGCGTGGTCTGGGAGGGGATAGGAATGACCGTTCATTTGCCAATCGCGCTCACCTCGGCAGGGGCTGCGGCGATCATCAATTTCTGGATTGCGCTGCGAGTCGGCCGGATGCGGGGCGCGGCCAAGGTCAGCATCGGCGATGGCGGCAATCCGCAGTTGATCGCGCGGATGCGCGCTCATGCCAATTTTATCGAATATACGCCTGTCGTCCTTATCCTTATTGCGCTGATCGAATTTTCGGTCGGCAGCGCCCTGTGGTTATCGATCGCGAGCGGCCTGTTTCTGCTGGGCCGGGTGGCCCATCCGCTGGGCATGGATGGACTGCCCCGTGCGCGGCAATTTGGCACGATAACCGCGATGCTGGCCCTGATTGGGCTGGGCCTTTACGCGGCAACGCTGCCTCTGTTCGGCAGCCAAGCCGCCAGCCAGCCCGCAATCGAAGCCGCGCCGTTAAGGGGCTGAACGCGCCAGCACCGCATCGGCGACGAAAGGATTGGTCTGCCGTTCATAGCCAAAGCGGCTGACTGCCCCATGGCCAGGCACGAAAGTGGTGTCATCGCCCAGCGGCCATAGCCGCCCGGTGATGGCGTCGATCAAATCCTGGTGATTGCCCATCGGAAAATCGGTGCGGCCAATCGATCCCTGGAACAGGACGTCGCCGACAATCGCCAGTCGCGACGGCGCGTGGTGAAAGACGACATGGCCAGGCGTATGGCCCGGGCAGTGAAGCACGTCGAGCACCAGATCGCCCACCGTCACCTGATCGCCCTGCCCCAGCCAGCGATCAGGCTCAAACGGTGCGCCGGCGATGCCATAGGTCCGGCCGTCATCACCCAGCCGTGCTATCCAGAAACGATCCGCCTCGTGCGGCCCCTCGATCGGCACGCCCAGCTCGCTCGCCAGCCTTCCGGCCTCGCCACAATGGTCGATATGGCCATGAGTGATCAGGATTTTCTCGATCGTCACGCCATGCTGCGCCGCTGCCGCCTTGAGCCGATCAAGATCACCGCCGGGATCGACAAACGCCCCCCGCATCGTCTTTGTGCACCACAAAAGCGTGCAATTTTGCTGGAGCGGCGTCACGGGCACGATCGCGGCGCGCAGCGGCTGGTCGGTCATGGGGTCTTCTTTTGGTTGTGATGACTTATCTTCCCCTGCAAGGGAGACGCCGCCCGCATAGCGCGGCAACGGGCAAGGATGCCACGGCTTTGTGAGAAAGCTCTCGTTTTCGGCGCCTTCCTCCAAGCCGGGGAAGGATCAAGCGGCGGCGAGCGCAACGCGGGGTTGCCGATCGGGGCGCGGAGCGGCAAGGGGGCGGGGCTATCATGCGGTTGGACGACACCCTCCCCTTCGTGCTGCTCGACGATGCCCGACCGGGCGGTGCCGCCGCGCGGCTCTATCGCCATCCGGTCGAGGTGGTGCGCGCAGCGGCCGTCGCGGAGGTGGCGGCGGCGCTCGACCATGTGCGGCAGGGACTGGCGCGGGGATTGGATGCCGCCGGCTATATGACGTTCGAGGCAGCGGCGGCGTTTGAGCCAAGGCTTGCCCCGCCGCCGTCCGCATCGGGTCCGCTCCTTTGGTTTGGCCTGTTCGATGGGTACGAAACCATAGCGGCCGATGCCGTATCGTCGCTGCTTCCCGACCCCGCAGGCGCGGTCATCGGCCCGGCGCAGCCGCTGATCGAGCGCGCCGATTATGAGGCGATGCTGGCGCGCGTGCTGGCGCTGATCAATGCGGGCGACATCTATCAGGCGAATGTCACCTTTCAGGCGGCGGCCAAAGTGGTTGGCGATCCCCTGGCGGCCTATGCCCAGCTGCGCGCGCGCGCCCTTGCGGGCTATGGGGCCATCGTCGCGACCGGGGATACGCTGCTCCTGTCGCTGTCGCCCGAACTCTTCTTTTCGCTGGAGGGGGACCGACTGACGGCGCGACCGATGAAAGGCACGGCGCCGCGCGGCGCCACGCCGACCGAGGATGCAACGCTTGCCGCTGCGCTGGCCGACGATGCCAAACAGCGGGCCGAAAATCTGATGATTGTCGATTTGCTGCGCAATGATCTCAGCCGCGTTGCCATGCCCGGCAGCGTCGCCGTGCCCGAGCTATTCCAGATCGAGCGATTTCCCACCGTTCATCAGATGACGTCGACCGTCACCGCGCGCCGGCGCGACGATGCGACGGCGATCGACGTGCTGGCGGCGCTGTTTCCCTGCGGATCGATCACCGGTGCGCCCAAGATCCGCGCGATTGACATTATTGGCGATATCGAACCCGCGCCGCGAGGCATCTACACCGGCGCCATCGGCCGGATTGACGCGAGCGGCGATGCCATCTTCAACGTCGCCATCCGCACCCTGGTGATGGGCGATAAGGGCGAAGCGCGGCTGGGGCTGGGTTCGGGCATTGTCGCCGATTCTGATCCTGCCGCCGAATGGGAGGAATGCCACGCCAAAGCCGCGTTCCTGCCAACGCCGCGCCGCCCTGACCTGATCGAAACAATGGCGTTCGATCCCGAACACGGCCTGCCGCGGCTGGAGCGGCACCTGGCGCGGATGAAGGCGAGCGCGCTGGCGCTGGGCTATCCGTTTGATCGCCATGCCGCGAGAAACGAGCTGCAGGCCGCGACGTTCACCCTGCGTGCAGCGGCGCGCGTGCGGCTGGTATTGGCGCCGTCGGGCGCGGTAGCGATCGAGACGGGGGCGATGCCCTCCCCGCCGCCCGAACCGGCACCCGTCAGGATGACGGCGTTGCCAGTCGACACGCGCGATTATCGGCTGCGCCACAAGACCAGCGACCGCGATTTTTACGACCGCGCCCGCCGCGACAGCGACGCGTTTGAAATGCTGTTCACCACCCCTGCCGGATATCTGACCGAAGGCAGCTTCACCTCTTTGTTCGTTGAGCGCGATGGCAAGCTGGTCACCCCGCCGCTATCGCTGGGGCTGTTGCCGGGCGTGCTGCGGCAGGAACTGATCGATAGCGGCCGGGCGAGCGAGGAATTGCTGACGGCGACCGACCTTGATCGCGGATTCTGGCTTGGCAATGCCCTGCGCGGGCTGTTTCGTGCCTTCTTGGTTGCGTGATCGAACGCGCCCCCCCTATAGCGCGCGCGAAACCTTCATAGACAGGCGACGCCCATGCATCCCTCCGCCGCGCTTGACCGCATCAGCCCCAGCCCGACGCTTGCGGTGACTGCCCGCGTTTTTGAGCTCAAGCGCCAGGGCGTCGACATTATCGGTCTCGGCGCGGGCGAACCCGATTTCGACACGCCTGATTTCGTCAAGGAAGCGGCGATCAAGGCGATCCGCGATGGCCAGACCAAATATACCAATGTCGATGGCACTGCCGAGCTGAAAGAGGCGATCGTCGCCAAGTTCAAGCGTGACAACGCCCTTGATTACCGCACCGACCAGATCACGGTGAATGTCGGCGGCAAGCACACGCTGTTCAATGCCATCGTCGCGACCGTGGAACCGGGCGACGAGGTGATCGTACCCGCGCCTTATTGGGTCAGCTATCCCGACGTCGTGCAGTTTGCGGGCGGCACGCCGGTGTTCATCGCGGCGGGCGCTGACCAGGGGTACAAGATCACGCCCGAGCAGCTCGACGCCGCGATCACGCCCAAGACCAAGTGGCTGATCCTCAACTCGCCGTCCAATCCCACCGGCGCCGCCTATAGCGCCGATGAGCTAAAGGCGCTGGGCGACGTGCTTGAGCGCCACCCGCATGTCTGGGTGTTTGCCGACGATATGTATGAGCATATCATCTATGACGGTTTTGAATTCGCGACGATCGCGCAGGTTTGCCCCAGCCTTCACGAGCGCACGTTGACAGTGAATGGCTGTTCCAAAGCCTATGCGATGACCGGCTGGCGGATCGGCTTTGCCGGTGGCGCACCGTGGCTGATCAAGGCGATGGCGAAGCTGCAATCGCAATCGACCAGCAATCCCTGCTCGATCGCGCAGGCAGCCGCAGTCGCCGCGCTTACCGGTCCACAGGATTTTCTGAAAGAGCGCGCGGCGGCGTTCCAGGCGCGGCGCGATCTGGTCGTCTCGATGCTCAATCAGGCAACCGGGATAACGTGCCCACGGCCCGAAGGCGCCTTCTATGTCTATCCCGAATTCTCCGCGCTAATCGGCAAGACGACGCCCGGCGGCAAGCGGATCGGCAGCGATGAGGATATGGTCGCCTATCTGCTCGATGATGCACGCGTAGCCGCGGTGCAGGGCGCTGCCTTTGGCCTCTCCCCCGCCATGCGGATCAGCTATGCGACATCGGACGCGCTGCTGACCGAGGCGTGCGCGCGTATCCAAACGGCCTGCGCCGCGCTGCGGTAACGCGACGCTGCACTCAACCATCTTGGGAAGGGGCAATTGCCCCCATCCACCAAGCATAAACTTTTTACATGGCAAGCAACGCTTGGGGTTGATTTGGGGCCGGGCGTAACAATTTACCCGCCTGCGCCGAACGGTGCGATGTTGGTTAAAAAGCACTGGAATTTCAGGGAAAGCGTGTGATGGGTCAGTTTCTGAAATCAGAAATCCTGTGGCAAATGCTGGGTGGGTTCGCGCTCGGCACGGCCATGCTGGTCGCGGTGTCGCCCGCTGACGGCCTCCACACCGCGCTCAAGCATCTTGTCACCGCCATCGGCCTGGGCTGAAAAAAATTTTTGGGCGGCGCGTAACCGCGAGCTTGGCGGGTTCGTAGGATGAGCATT
>JBOFDB010000084.1:0-15089 GCA_051646545.1 Sphingomonas sp. | reverse complement strand
CGCGGCGGCCGAAGGATGCGGTGCGCAAGGTCGATCAGCCGGTCGGCGTGGGGGTGGAATTGTGATGGCTGTATCCGTCAAGACCCAGCCGTTCGTGTCGAGCGAAGTCGAGACACTGCGCTGCGCGTTCGCAACCCGCCCCTCGACTTCGCTCGGGACGAGCGGGGAGGCAGAATAAGTATGATTGGCCTTACCCATTTCCTCGTCGTCGCGGCGATCCTGTTCGGCATGGGCGTTTTGGGCCTGATCGCCAATCGCAAGAACCTGATCGTCATGCTGATGGCGATCGAGCTGATCCTGCTGGCGGTGAACATCAACCTCGTCGCTTTCTCGGCCTATCTGGGCGACCTGGTCGGCCAGGTATTCGCGATGTTCGTGCTGACGGTGGCGGCGGGCGAGGCGGCGATCGGGCTTGCCATTCTCGTCATCTATTTCCGTGGCCGCGGCACCATCGCGGTCGAAGACGCCAACCGGATGAAGGGGTGATGATGCTTGCTGCCGTCATCCCAGCGCACGCTGGGATCGCTTTCGATCTGGCGATGCCGATGCGGCTTGCGACCCCAGCGTTCGCTGGGGTGACCAAGGGGGCTGGGGTGTTGAACGGCATGGGACACGGCTCGTCTTCGCGAGCGGCCGCAGGCCGCGTGGCGATCCAGCGTCAGGCCGGAGCTGGATTGCTTCGCTGCGCTCGCAATGACGGATAAATAGCGAATGACATCCATCACCCTTCTCGTCTTCCTGCCGCTCGTCGCCGCTATCATCGCGGGGCTGGGCAATCGCGCGATCGGCAACACCGCCGCCAAGCTGGTGACGACGGGCGCGCTGTTCGCCTCGTGCGCGCTCGCCTGGCCGATCTTCATCAGCTATCTGAGTGGCACGGCCGAACCGAGTGTCACGCCGGTGCTGAGCTGGATCCATTCGGGCACGCTCAGCGTCGATTGGGCGCTGCGCGTCGATGCGCTGACGGCGGTGATGCTGGTCGTCGTCACCAGCGTCTCGGCGCTCGTTCACCTCTATAGCTGGGGCTATATGGGCGAGGACCCGGACCAGCCGCGCTTCTTCGCCTATCTCTCGCTGTTCACCTTCGCGATGCTGATGCTGGTGACGGCGGACAACATCATCCAGATGTTCTTCGGCTGGGAAGGCGTCGGGCTGGCGAGCTATTTGCTGATCGGTTTCTGGTTCCGCAAACCCAGCGCCAATGCTGCCGCGATCAAGGCATTCGTCGTCAACCGCGTCGGCGATCTGGGCTTCATGCTCGGCATTTTCGCGCTTTATCTGGTGTTCAACACGACCTCGATCCCCGAAATCCTGCGCCTCGCCCCGGGGCTGAGCGGCTCGACGATCGGCTTTCTGTGGTTCCGCGCCGACACCATCACCGTCATCTGTCTGCTGCTGTTCGTCGGCGCGATGGGCAAATCGGCGCAGTTAGGCTTGCACACCTGGTTGCCCGACGCGATGGAGGGGCCGACCCCCGTCTCCGCGCTGATCCACGCTGCGACGATGGTGACGGCGGGTGTGTTCATGGTCTGCCGCTTGTCGCCGCTGTTCGAGCTGAGCCCGGTCGCGCTGACCGTGGTGATGACGGTGGGGGCCGCGACCTGCTTCTTCGCCGCGACGATCGGCCTGGTGCAGAACGACATCAAGCGCGTGATCGCTTATTCGACCTGTTCGCAGCTCGGTTATATGTTCTTCGCCGCCGGCTGCGGCGCCTATGGCGCGGCGATGTTCCACCTGTTCACCCACGCATTTTTCAAGGCGCTGTAGTTCCTGGGCGCTGGATCGGTGATCCATGCGATGCATCACGAGCAGGACATGCGCTTTTACGGCGGGTTGCGGAAACACATCCCGATCACCTTCGGGACGATGCTGATGGGCACGCTGGCGATTACCGGCGTCGGTATTCCGGCGGTGTTCGGTACTCCGCTCGCGTTCGGCTTTGCCGGGTTCCATTCGAAGGATGCGATTATCGAGGGCGCCTGGGCGGCGGGGCAGGTTGGCGCGTCGGTGACCGGGATTATCGTCGCGCTGCTGACGAGCTTTTACTCGTGGCGGCTGATGTTCCTCACCTTTTGGGGCAATCCTCGCTGGGCGGGTTCCGAGCATATCCAGCATGCGGTGCATGAGGGGCACGCCCATCACGCCGCGCATGACAGCGACAATGCCGCCGCGCACGCCCATCATGGCGAAGTCGCCGAGGAAGGGCAGGGGGCTGACCCGCATCCGCATCAGGCCGGTGCTCCGCACATGCCGCACGGCACCGGCGGCTATCACCCGCATGAGGGGCCGTGGATGATCCTGCTGCCGTTGCTGCTGCTATCGCTTGGCGCGATCGCGGCGGGCTTTGTCTTCCACGGCTGGTTCATCGAGCCCAGCGCGGGCGAGGATTTTTGGAAGGGCGCGATCGCCTTCCGCGAGCATCTTGCCCATGCGACGCATGACGTGCCGACGGCGGTGAAACTGTCGACGGCGATCGTGATGCTGCTCGGGCTTTACGGGGCGTGGCTCGCCTATGTCCGCCGCCCGCAATTGCCGGCGCAAGCGGCCGAGCATTTCCGCGTGGTTTATGATTTCCTGTACCACAAATGGTATATTGACGAGCTATACGACCTGCTCTTCGTTCGCCCCGCTTTCGCGATCGGTCGGCTGTTCTGGCATACGGGCGATGAGGGCACGATCGATCGCTTCGGCCCCAATGGCGCGGCGTTTGTGGTGCAATCGGGCAGCCGCATGGCCGTGCGGCTGCAGTCGGGATATATCTACAGCTATGCGTTCGTCATGCTGATCGGGTTGACGGCGGTGGTGACCTGGGTGCTGGTGAAATGAGGCCCGACATGGCTCAACCCTCGTCCGTTCGCGCTGAGCTTGTCGAAGCGCAGCACTTCAACTTGACTTTGCCGAATAAGAGCCGGGCTTCGACAAGCTCAGCCCGAACGGTTGGGGGGAAGTAAGCTCGTGGATTTTCCCATCCTCTCCGTCATGCTCGCGGTGCCGGCGGTGGCGGCGGTTTTGTGCCTGTTCGTCGGGGCCAATGCTGCCCGCTGGCTGGCGCTGATCGCCACGCTTGCCGATCTGGTGCTTGGCATTCAGCTGTGGGTCAATTACGACATTGGCGGTGCGCAATGGCAGTTCGTCGAGTACGCGCCGCTGTTCGGCCGCTTCAACTGGGCGCTGGGGATCGACGGCTTCTCGCTGATGCTGATCATGCTCAGCGTGTTCCTGATGCCGATCTGCATTGGCGCCAGCTGGCAATCGGTCACCAACCGCGTGCCCGAATATATGGCGGCGTTCCTGGCGACCGAAGTGCTCATGATCGGCACCTTCGCCGCGCAGGACCTGTTCCTGTTCTATATCTTCTTCGAGGCCGGCCTTATCCCGATGTATCTCATCATCGGCATTTGGGGCGGCGCGAACCGGATTTACGCCAGCTACAAATTCTTCCTCTACACGCTGCTCGGCTCGGTCTTGATGCTGATCGCGATGCTGTGGATGGCGAATGAGGCGGGGACAACGAGCATCCCCGAGCTGCTCAACCACGACTTCCCGGTCTATGCGCAGACCTGGCTATGGCTGGCGTTCTTCGCCTCGTTCGCGGTCAAGATGCCGATGTGGCCGGTCCATACCTGGCTGCCCGACGCGCACGTTCAGGCGCCGACGGCGGGGTCAGTGATCCTGGCGGGCGTGCTGTTGAAGCTGGGTGGCTATGGCTTTCTGCGCTTCTCGGTGCCGATGTTCCCGGAAGCCTCGGCGAGCCTGGTTTGGCTGGTGCTCGGCCTGTCGGCGATCGCGGTCATTTACACCAGCCTCGTCGCGCTGGTGCAGTCCGACATGAAGAAGCTGATCGCCTATTCCTCGGTCGCGCACATGGCGATCGTCACCATCGGGCTGTTCGCCTTCAACCGCCAGGGCATTGAAGGCGCGATGATCGTGATGCTGAGCCATGGCCTTGTCTCTGGCGCGCTGTTCCTGTGCGTCGGCATCATCTACGACCGGCTGCACACGCGCGAGATCAACCGCTATGGCGGCCTTGCGATCAACATGCCGCGTTATGCGCTGTTCTTCCTGTTGTTCACCATGGCCTCGATCGGGCTGCCGGGGACGAGCGGCTTTGTCGGCGAATTTATCAGCCTGGCGGGCAGCTATCAGGTCTCGACGCTGGCGACATTGCTCTGCACCACCGGCATTATCCTCGGCGCCGCTTATATGCTCTACCTTTATCGTCGGGTCGTCTTCGGCGAACTGGTGCATGACGATGTGAAGGTGATGCCCGATTTGTCGGCGCGCGAACTGGCGCTGCTGCTACCGATCGGCCTCGCTGTGCTGTGGATGGGGGTTTACCCCGACAGCTTCCTGAAACCCATGCATGAGGATGCGGCGCGGCTGGTCGCGCGCGTCGAACGGGCACGCCCACCCGGCGATTCACAGCCGACGCCGGGGGCGACGCGCCCCATGGCCGTCGCGGTGGCGGAGACGCATTGATGGATTACGCGACGGAATTGCTGCTGACGCTGCCCGAACTCGTGCTGTCGTTGAGCGCGCTGGCGCTGATGCTGGTCGCGGCCTGGGGCGGGCCGGGATCGACGCGGCTTGTCTGCTGGGCATCGGTGGCGGCGCTGGTCGGTGCCATCATCGCGCTGAATGGCCCCGCATCGACCGCAGGTTCGGCCTTTTTCGGTCTCTACCGCGCCGATGGCTTCGCCGCTTTCGCCAAGGTGCTGATTTTCGGCGCGGCGGCGGTGGCGATCATCATGGCACCGGGCTTTTTCGAACGGACCGAGGGCGACAATCTCCACCCCGAATATCCCGTGCTGATCCTGCTCGCGGCAGCGGGCATGGGGATGATGGTGTCGGCGGGCGATTTGCTGACGCTTTATGTCGGGCTGGAGCTGCAGAGCCTGGCAGCTTACGTGCTGGCGAGCTTCATGCGGCGCGATCCGCGCTCGGCTGAGGCGGGGCTGAAATATTTCGTGCTGGGCGCGCTGGCGAGCGGCATCCTGCTTTATGGCATCAGCCTGGTTTACGGCTTTTCGGGCACGACCTTGTTCGATTCGATCGCGGGGGCCTATGTCGGCGCGCATTCGATCGGCCTGACCTTTGGCCTGGTTTTCGTGCTCTCCGGTCTTGCCTTCAAGATGAGCGCGGTGCCCTTCCACATGTGGACGCCCGATGTGTATGAAGGCGCGCCCACCCCGGTGACGGCGTTTTTCGGCTCGGCGCCCAAGGTCGCGGCAGTGGTACTGACGGTGCGCGTCGCGGTGGAGGCGATGGGACCGGCCATTCACGACTGGCGGCAGATCGTCGTGTTCGCCTCGCTCGCCTCGATCGTGCTGGGCGCGGCGGGGGCAATCGGACAGTCGAACATCAAGCGGCTGCTGGCGTATAGCTCGATCAACAATGTCGGATTCGCGCTGATCGGGCTTGCCGCCGGCACGCGCGAAGGCGTGGCGGCGGTGCTGAGCTATATGGCGATCTATGTCGTGATGACGCTGGGCAGCTTCCTCGTCGTGTTGCAGATGAAGGATGCGGACGGCCAGCCGGTCGAGAGCATCGCCAGCCTGTCGGGGATGTCGCGGACGCGGCCCGGGCTGGCATTCGCACTGATGGTGATGATGTTCTCGCTCGCCGGCATTCCGCCGTTGTTCGGTTTCTACGCCAAGTTCGCGGTGTTCTCGGCAGCGGTCGATGCCGGCATGTTCGCTTATGCGGCGCTCGGCATCGCTGCCTCGGTGATCGGTGCCTATTATTATCTCCGCATCGTCAAGACGATGTATTTCGATGAAGCGGTGACGGCGTTTCGCCCGGTCGACAGCGCGGTTGAAGGCGGGTTGATCGCGGCGGCGACGCTGGCGATGTCGCCGCTCGGCTATCTGACGATCCCGGCGCTGGCGGCGTGGAGCCTGTGGGCGGCGAAGGCGCTACTCTGACGGCCGACATCCGCACGATTGCCGAAACCGGATCGACCAATGCCGATCTGATCGCGCTCGCCGCGTCGGGCGTGGCGGAGGGGTTCTGGCTGCGCGCCGAACGGCAGACGGCGGGGCGCGGGCGGCAGGGGCGGCACTGGGTATCGCCGCCGGGCAATCTCTATGCGAGCACGTTGGTCCGGCTGCGGCCAAGCGACCCGCCGCCCGCGACGCTGGCGCTGGTCGCGGCGGTGGTGGTTGAGGAGGCGGTACGGGTGTATCTCGGCGAGCCGCATTCTTCCTCTCGTCACCCCAGCGAAAGCAGGGGTCGCTCACCGGGCGCGGGCGGCGAGGGGAATATCGCGAACGGCCCCAGCTTTCGCTGGGGCGACGGCAGCGATTTGCAGATCAAATGGCCCAACGACGTGCTGCTTGGCGGCGCCAAGCTCGCGGGGATTTTGCTCGAACGCGCGGGCGATGCGGTGGTGATCGGCGTCGGCGTCAACCTCGCCCATCACCCTGACGATCTCGATCGCGCAGTGACGAGCCTTGCGGCCTACGCCGCCGCCCCTGATCCCGCCGCCTTTGTTGAAACGCTCGCCGAGATTTTCGCGCGCTGGCTGGCGCGGTGGCGCGGCGCAGGCCTGGCGCCGGTGCGCGACCGCTGGCTGGCGCGCGCCCACCCGGTCGGCACCGCGCTGACCGCGCGCCTGCCCGATGGCGCCGCAATTGACGGGCTGTTCGATGGTCTTGATGGCGATGGCGCGTTGATCCTGCGCTTGGCGGATGGCGCGCGCCATGTCATTCACGCGGGCGATGTATTCTTGATTTAGCTGAACCGACACCTGCCGTTCGTCCCGAGCGAACAGGTTGGCGCCCGTGTCTCGACGTCGCTCGACACGAACGGGGTAAGATCGGGGTGAAGATAGGGGACTGGTCGAATGCTGCTTGCCATTGATGCCGGCAACACCAACATTGTCTTTGCGCTGGTCAAGGATCGCCAGATCGTCGCGCGCTGGCGGATCGCCACTGATCCGCGGCGGACGGCGGACGAATATGCGGTGTGGCTGAGCCAGCTGCTCGCGCTGGAAGGGCATGATCGCAAGGACGTTACCGGCGTCATCATTGCAACCGTGGTGCCGCGCGCGCTGCACAATTTGCAGGTGCTGGCGAGCAAATATTTCGGCGGCGCCGCGCTCATCGCCGGGCAACCGCCGGTCGAATGGGGTATCGAGATCGACGTCAAGGAGCCGCAGTCGCTGGGCGCCGACCGGGCGGTCAACACCATCGCCGCCCATGCGCTGCACGAGGGCGACCTGATCGTCATCGATTTCGGTACCGCGACGACCTTCGACGTGGTCGATTTCACCGGGGCGTATAAGGGCGGCATCATCGCGCCGGGCATCAACCTGTCGCTCGATGCGCTGGTGACGGCGGCGGCCAAGCTGCCGCGTATCGCCATCGAAGCGCCGAGCGGCAATAACTCGGTCATTGGCCGCGATACCGTCAGCCAGATGCATATCGGCATTTACTGGGGCTATGTAGCGATGATGGAGGGGCTGGTCTGGCGAATGAAGGCCGAGGTCGGCCGCCCGGTCAAAGTGATCGCAACCGGCGGCCTCGCGACCTTGTTCGAGCGCCACACCCGCATTTTCGACGCGGTCGAGCCCGATTTGACCATTCAGGGGCTGGCGATGCTGTGGGATCGTGCCCATAGAGGTTGAGATTGATCCCGTCACCCCAGCGGACGCTGGGGTCGCTCGCCGCATTTTCCGGCACTTTCGCCAACGACCCCAGCGTGCGCTGGGGTGACGGACATAATTGAAATGAAAGACAGAAGAATAACGTGACACCATCTGAAGAACTCATTTTCCTCGCGCTCGGCGGATCGGGCGAGATTGGCATGAACGCCAATCTCTATGGCTGCCGGGGCAAATGGATCCTGGTCGATTGCGGCATCACCTTTGCCGACCCGCATTATCCCGGCGTCGAGGTGATCCTGCCTGACCTCGGCTTTATAGAGGAGCGGATCGATGATCTGCTCGGTATCGTCCTGACGCATGGGCATGAGGATCATATCGGCGCGCTGCCCTATCTTGCCGAAGATCTGGGCGTGCCGCTTTATGCGACGCCGTTCACGGCGGGCTTGATCGCGGGCAAGCTTGATGAAGAGGGCATCGCCGACGCGGTCGAGCTCAACGTCATCCCCAATGGCGAGAGCTTTGAGCTGGGGCCGTTCAAGCTGCGTTATGTGCCGCTTGCCCACTCAATCCCCGAAGGCAATGCGCTGGTGATCGACACGCCGTTCGGCCGGATTTTTCATACCGGCGACTGGAAGCTCGACGACACGCCGGTGCTTGGCGCGCCCGCGACGCCCGAGGTGCTGAGCGCGATCGGCGACGAGGGCGTGCTGGCGCTGGTGTGCGATTCGACCAATGTGTTCAACCCGGAAGCCTCAGGCTCAGAAGGCAGCGTGCGTGAGGATTTGCTGCGCGTGGTCGGCGCGGCCAAGGGGCGCGTGCTGGTCACGACCTTTGCCTCCAATGCCGCGCGCCTGAAGACGCTGGGCGATGTCGCGCGGGCGACGGGGCGGAAATTATGCGTCGCGGGCCGCTCGCTCGATCGCATCCTGCGCGTCTCGCAAGCGGCGGGGTATCTGAAGGACTTCCCGCCGGTCGTCGATTTTGATGGCGCGATGGCGCTGAAGCCGCATGAGGTGATGATCATCGCCACCGGTGGGCAGGGCGAGCCGCGCGCCGCGCTGGCCCGCGTGGCGGAGGGGACGCACCCGATCAAGCTCGATGCCGGCGACACCGTCGTCTTCTCGTCCAAGCAGATCCCCGGCAATGAAATCGCGATTGGCCGCGTCCAGAATGCGCTGGCGGCCAAGGGCGTGCTTATGGTGACCGAGCGGCAGGCGCATATCCACGTCTCGGGCCACCCCGGTCGGCCCGAATTGGCGCAGATGTATCAATGGATTCGCCCGCAAATCATCGTGCCGGTGCATGGCGAGGTGCGCCATATGGCCGAACAGGCGCGCTTTGCCCTGGCCGAGGGCGTGCCGCAGGCCGCGGTGCAGGCAAATGGCGATATCGTGCGGCTGGCGCCGGGCGATCCCAAAAAGATCGGCCATGCGCCAGTGGGTCGATTGGTGCTCGACGGCGATGTTATCCTGCCCGCCGATGGCGGCACGATCAACGAACGGCGCAAGCTGGGGCTGAACGGCCAGATGTCGGTCGCGGTCGCGTTCAATCGCGCCGGTGCGGTGCTGGGGGCGCCGCAAGTGCGCGCACAGGGCGTGCCGGTTGAGGAGGACCGCGATGATTTTCTGGCCGAAGCCGTTGAGGCGGCGCGCGATACGTTGAAGACGGGCGCCAGGGATCGCGAAAAACTGCGCGAACAGCTGCGCGTTGCGGTCCGTCGCGTCGCGACACGCTGGACGGGGAAGAAGCCGGTCGTCGATGTGCTGCTGATCGAGGCTTAGCGCGCGTCGAGAGTCGCGATACCCGTGACCCCGGCCTTGAGCAGGGGTGACGCTGCGGCGCGCGCTGGATTATAGCGGGACCCCGGCTCAGGGCCGGGGTGACGACAAGCAATTGGCCGCTGGCCGGAGAAGTCCATGAAAATCCAGTCGATGATCGCGATCTATTTCCTGATCTGGGTGTTTTGCGGCTTTCTGGTGCTGCCTTTCGGGGTGCGGACGGCGGATGAGGCTGGCACGGCCAAAGTGCCCGGCCAGGCCGAAAGCGCGCCGCATGTCTTCAACCCCCGCCGTATTGTCATCCGCGTAACCGCGCTGGCGAGCGTCGTTTTCCTGCTGTTCCTGCTCAATTACCGCTTTGGCTGGCTGACACCGGAAATGCTCGACTTTTTCGGTGGGATGAAGCCGACGGAGTGAGGCGGCCGGCTATTTGTGACCGGACCAGGTTGGGAACTCATCAGCGGCCGCCTTTGGCACAGAGACTTAGCGACCGACCAGGGGTGGTTAGCTGACGTTAAGTTCACTACTATCGTTTCGTGTACGGCGATATCGAACAAGGTGCCAACCAAGGTTGACTACACTGACAACAAGTCCGAGTGGGATAATCCAGTTCGGCACGTCCAGACCTCTGGAAAGCCGCAAAACCACAACGCAATATGCAACCCAGAATAGAACCGAGCCTACGGCAACCAAACTTTGGCGAGCATTCTGTCTCATCTGCTTATAGTATCATTCTGGTTGTAAGCCGCAATGTCCGCCTCTGGGGCGGAAGCTTACAGGCCGTTTTAATGAGTCTACGGCTTAAGCCACTTTTCCCATTCGCCCTGAGCTTATCTTCATAAGGACGGTGCTTCGACAAGCTCAGCACGAACGGATTCGGTGAATCTCGATGGCTTAACGAAAACCCCAATCGCTCCGCGCGCCTGGGGGGCAAGGGCGGCGGCGATGGAGGACGAGCGCTACGTCCGCAGCCGTTCGATGGCCTGGGCGAGCGCGACGTAGAGCTTGCCCATATCCGACGATAGCAGCGTCACCCCGATCGGCGAGCCATCGCGCTGCGCCAGGATCGCGCGCAGCATTGCCTCGAAATCGTGGATATAGCGGTTGACCTGCTCGCGGAAGGCGCTGTCCTCCTCATAGAGGCGGGCGATTTCGCGCACTTCCGTCGTATCGAGCAGCCGCACCGCGCGGCGGGTGAAGACGCCGCGATCCCCCTTCAGATAGGCGGCCCAGGCGCTGTCCGACACGTCGCTCGCAAAGGTCTTGGCGATGTCGATCGACGCAGAGTTGAGCGCCTCGATCAGCAGCGACGCGCGGCGACCGAAACTGTCATTCTCGGTCTTGTCGCGTTCGGCGCGGGCTTCCTCGATGCGGTTTTCAACCATCGCGGTGGTTTCGGCGATCGTCATCATCTGGCTCGACAGCCGTTCCGACGCGCGGCTGGCGGCGGCGACGGCGGCGTCGGTGGCCTGGATAATCTCGGCGATGTGGCGTTCGACGCCATGGCTGATCGCCCGCTGCATCGCTTCCGCACTGGCGATTTCAAGCGCGCCCGCCGCATCGGGGATCACCGTCGCCAGCGTTTCGCGCGCGCGATCGGCGGCGGCGTTGGCGGTGTCCTTGACGCGCATCAGCGCCTCGACCAAACGCGGCGCGGCGCTTTCGGCAAAATCGTTGGCGCGCGCAATCGTCGTGTCCATGGCGTGGCCCAGCACGCGCGCCTTGTCTTCACCGCTGCGCAGTGCCTCCAGCAAGGTCGCGGTCAGCTGGTCGAGCGTCTGGCGCTGGTTGGTCAGCACCTGCGCGATCGCCTCGATCGCATCGTGCGTGCTTTCCGCCGCCGTCACCAGCGCAAGCAGCTCGGGCTTGGCGGCGCTCACCACCTTGCGGCTGTCGATAATCCGCGCGTCGAGCCGTTCGAGCGCCTCGGGCAAGGTCTCGTCAATTTCGCGCGCGGCGGCGTCCATGCTGGTCAACAGGTCTTCGGCGGTGTTGATGACGCGGCGCGCTGTCTCTTCACCCACGCGCAGCGATTCGGTCATCGCATCGGCCGATCCGCCCAGCGCGCTGATCGACGCGGCGAGCATCTGGGTCCGCTCCAGCCCCTGCGCATGAAAAGCGGCAACCGTGGCCTCGACGCCCGAAAAATCGCGGCCGAGAGATTCGACCATCGCGGCACTGGCATCGCGTTGATCGGCAATGCGCCCGGCGACACGATCGATCGCGGCTTCGATGAGGTCGATCCGCTGCGCCAGCGCGTCAACGGCTTCGGTGCTGGCGCGCGACAGATGCGCCTGATTGGCCCCCACCATCGCCAGCATGGCATCGCCCTGCGCCTCAATGCCCTTGCGCGCTTCGTCGACCGCGTTGGCGGTGCGGCCCAGCAAGGCATCGACCGCAGCGGACATATCGGCCGTAACCGATTCGAGCCGCGCACCCGCCGTTTCGCTGGTCGCTTCCATGCGCGCGATATGCGCCGCGAGCTTTTGGGCGGCGCCACTGGCCAGCGCATCGGCGTCGCGGCCACGATCGGTGAGCGCGGTGATCTGCGCGTCGAGCGCAGCGGCCTGTTCCGACGCGGCAAGCCCCGCTGCCTCGATCGAGGCTTTCATCGTCGCCGCTTCGCCCAGCGCACGGGGGAGGGAGGCGAGCAGCACGCTCAGGCTGGCCTGGGCAGCCGTGATGCCGTCGGTCAGCCGCCCGGCCTGATCATTCGCGCTCGCGACTTCGTGGGCCATGCCGTTGCTGATTGCGGTCAACCGCTGCGCCGCTGCATCGCCCATCGCCATCAGCGCGGTGGTCTGTTCGGCGAGCATCGCGCGATTGGCGTCGATCTGGTGGTTGAGGGTCGCGACGGTGCGTTCGAGCACGGCGGCCTCCGCACGCATTCGCGCGGCGACATCGCCAAAGCGGCGCGCCTCCGCCGCGCTGGTCCGCATCGCAAGCAACCAGATAATGCCAATCAGCGCGGGCGGGACGCACAGCGCCGCGATCAGCTGCGCGAGCAACACCGGCGGCAATGCGGCAATGTTGGCGGGGCCAATCAGCGCGGTCATCGCGCCAAGCCAGCCCAGCGCCGCAACCAGCGCCAATGCCGGACCAATCACGCGCCAGGGCGAGCGGCGCACGGGCAGATCGGCGGGTTCGTCCGCCGCCTCGGGCGCGAGAAATTGACTGTCGAGATCAAGCATCTGGTCTTCGGCCAAGATGTCGTCATCGGCAGGGGCAGCGCCCTCTGCCGCGTCATTGCCAGACCCCTTGCCCCGTCGCCGGATGTCGATGATGCGCGAACCCCCTGTCATAAATGCTGTCTATCACGAATTTGCGCGGCTTAAAGCAAATAGGTTGGTGATCGGGCCCGGATAACGCTGTGTTAACGGCAACGGGCTTAGCGGCGGCGCATGGCGTATGATCCGGGTGCAATTGAGTCCACATTGGCGGCCGCTGTCGGTGACGACGCGCAATTGATCGCCGAATTGCGCACCGCCTTTGCCGAAAGCGCCCGGCGCGACATGGCGGCGGTGGAACAGGCGGCATCGCAGGCCGATTGGGAAGCCGCGACCGCGAAACTGAAAAGCCTGGCTGGCAGCTTCGGCGCGGTGCGGCTGATGGCGGCGGCCGATGATGCCGGACGTGCGCCGGTGGGCGATCAAGACGCTTTACGTCGGCTGCGACGGGTGATCCCAAAGGGTTGATCCGGGCGCGCGTAGCAGGCGTGGTGAAGGTGAAGAAGCCGCATCAATAGTTTCTGTGTCCTCCCCCTCCGTCGCTTGCAGCGACACCTTCCCCATGGCGAACAAGGGATATGGCCGTCCGGCGGACGCGGCCCGCCCTACACCAGGCTTTGCCAAGCCGCGCCGAACGCCCTAACAGCCGAAGGGCCATGCTTACCGGCCTGATTTTTGCCACAGATGATGCGGTCGATCGACCCGACCAACTTGCCGCGACGCTGCCATTTGGCGGTGCGACGCTGATCGAGTTCCAGGCGCGGCTGTTGATCGCGGCGGGGGCGGGGCATTTGCTGGTCGTGGTGACGCGGCTGACGCCCGAATTGCTCGGCGCGATCAACCGGCTGGCGCGGCGCGGCATGGCGGTCGACCCGGTCAGGTCAGCGCGCGAGGCGGCCGAGAAAATCCACCCGCTCGCGCATTTGCTGGTGCTGGCCGATGGGTTGGTGACAACCGACGCCGTGATCGCGCCGCTGGCAATGGAGGGTGAGGATGCGCTGCTCGTCACCGATGATGCCACCGCGCTGCCGGGTCTGGAACGGGTCGGCGCCAATGCGATCTGGGCGGGCGTCGCGCGCGTCGGCGTCGCGCGGATTGCCGAGGTGGCGGCGCTGCCCGGTGATTATGATTTTGGTTCCGCGCTGTTGCGGGTGACAGCCCAGAGCGGCGCAGCGCAAGTGGCGCTTCCGCCCGATGCGGTCGCGGCTGGCCATGGCGTCGAGCATGATTCGCGCAAATTGGCGGCGCGCAACGAAGCCCTGGTTTCAGCGCATGTGTCAGGCCGGGCGGCCTGGATCGATCGCTATGTGCAGGGCCCTGTTGCGCGGCGGCTGTTGCCAGTGTTGATCGCGCGCGGGTGGAGCGCGCTGGCGGTCTCCGGTGGGGCGGCGGCGCTGATGGCGGCGGGGTTGATCCTGCTCGCCGCGCGGTGGAGCGGCATCGGCATGCCGCTGGTCGTTTTCGCCAATTTCGGGCTGATGCTGGCGGGCGTGCTTGCCTGGATGCGCGACGAGATGGATCAGGCACGGCTAAGCTCGGCGGCGCTGCTGGGCGGGGCGGCGGCGGCGATCTTGCTGCTCGGTCGGGGATTGAGCGCGGGCGCAGGCACGGCGAGCGCGATGATCCTTGCCCTGGCGCTGGTCATTCTCGCCGGTCTGACCGAGCGCGCCGCCGAGTCCCGCCCCCGCCGCAGCTGGTGGGGGGCGCCTGCGGCCTATCCGCTGTTGCTGATCCCGTTTATTTGGGCGGGCCAGGGCGTGATCGGGCTTGGCATGGGCGCGGTTTACGCGGCATTGTCATTAGGCGCGGCCATAGAGGCATTGCGGCGTCAAGCTTAGCGCCACGTTAACTGCCGTTCGCTTACCAGGGAAGCTATGTCGATCGACGCGGACGACATCGTCGAAGGGGCCCCGATGGGGGCTGGCCAGTTGCTCGCTCGCGCGGCGGCGGCGGAGGCGCGTGCGTCGGCGCGCAATGCTGCGGCCGTCTCCCAGCTCGCCCAACCGGTGGATTTGTGGATTGACGATCGTACCCGCGCCGCCATCGCCAACATCCTGTCGGCAATGATTGCGGCGTTGAGCGGAGAGATTCGCGGCTATGCCGTTCGCGCGCTGACGATGCAGGGCGACGCGGCCCTGGCCGAACGCCTGTCAAAAGCCGCAGGCGATATCGAACAGGCGCTGTATCGCGGCGGCATCCTCAACCAGCACGATCTGGTCGCGGAGCTGATCGCCCGGACGATGCAGGAGATGATTGGCGAGGCACTGCCAACTCATGCGCCCTCAACCGACGATGGCGGCAGCCTGATTGTCCGGCTCGCCACCGCACCCGATGGCATTGTTGCCCAGGCGGCCACCGCCTATCTGGCCGCCGAAGCGCGCCGCCGCGCACCGCATGAGGGCAACGGCCCGGTTCGCACCGATTTGCCTGCCGAGCTGCACCATCGCCTCGTCTGGTGGATCGCCGCCGGGCTGGCGT
>JBOFDB010000499.1:0-1118 GCA_051646545.1 Sphingomonas sp. | reverse complement strand
GCTCGTCACGGAAAGTGGTGATCATATCAACGCCGACATTTTCGTCGATTGCAGCGGCTTTCGCGGCGTGATCGCGCAAGAGGCGCTGGGCGAGCGGTTCCTGCCCTTTGCCGCCAATTTGTTCAACGAATCAGCAGTGGTGATGCCGACCCCGGCAGACCCCATGGGCACCAATTGCCATACCAAGGCGACGGCGCTGTCGGCGGGATGGGTGTGGGACATTCCACTGACCCACCGCACCGGCAACGGCTATGTCTATTCGTCGCGCTATATCGACCACGACGCCGCCGAGACCGAGTTGCGCCGCCACCTCGGCCTTCTCGACAGCGACACGCCTGCCCGGCGGCTCAGCATGAAAGTGGGGCGGCTGGAGCGCAGCTGGATCGGCAATTGCCTGGCGGTGGGCCTCAGCCAAGGCTTTATCGAGCCGTTGGAGGCAACCGCGCTCCACATCGTTCAGGCGACGGTGGAGGGGTTTATCGACGCGTGGCAGGCGGGCAATTTCACCCCGCATCATCGCGACGCCTTTAACGCCAACATCGCCGCGCGCTATGAAGGCATTCGCGACTATATCGTCTGTCATTACCGGGTAAACCGCCGCTCCGACACCGATTATTGGCGCGACAATGCCCGCAACGACGCGCTGTCGGACTCGCTAAAAGCGTTGATGACGTGCTGGTTCACGGGCGGCGATATGGTGGCTGAGATCGTCCGGCAGAATATCGCCCGTTATTATGCCCCGCTGTCGTGGCATTGCCTGCTTGCCGGCTATGGCACCTTCCCCGATGATCATCGCCTGCGGCCCGCCCCGGCGGGCATGGGGTTTGACATGACGGCGGTTGACGATTTCATCGCGCGCTGTGGCGCCAATTTCCCGGCGCATGATGCGGCGCTGGCCCGGCTGGGCGTGGCCAAGGCGGCTTAGGCGCGGCTCAGGGCGTGACCGTGTTCGCGCCATTATCGGCCGGCGGCTCGGCGGCATTCGCCATGATGTCACCCGCAATCTGATTGGCGCGCGCATTGGCGGTTGAGTCCATCGCATCGGCGCGCGCGGCCATGTTGCTGTCCATGGCGGTCCCCTCGCCATGCTCGCCGCGCGAGCAGCCGACGAGCACCAG
>JBOFDB010000060.1:0-1402 GCA_051646545.1 Sphingomonas sp. | reverse complement strand
TAACCGTCAAGCCGCGATTGGGCGCGATGCTGACATAATAAGGCAGCGCCAGTTCGAACCCGTTCACCCGGCTATATTGGGCGTTGGGGGTCAGTAATCCGGTCTGCGCGCCCAGCCCGACCGGGTTGGAGAAGGCCGGCAGCGGAATGGTCGGCAGCCCGAACAGGTTGAACCGTGCGCCATTGTAGTAAATGCGGTGCTTGCTGGGGTTATAAACCACGCGCAGCGCCGTGATGTGCCAGCTTGGGTTTTTGGGGCAATCCTTGGAATCAACCACGCTGCACGGCGAATAGGCCGCTTCGTCGAGCGTGAAAATGCCATTGTCGCGCGAGCCACGATTGGCGGCAAGGCGACCGCCCTTGTCGAGCACGACCAGCAGATTTTCGACGACACCGTCCTTCAACGTGTCGGTCAGCTCGATTGCGGTGCCATAAGCGGCGTCGCCGCCGGGATTGGTGACGACGACATTGCCGTTGGCGACGACTTGTCCGGTCTTGCGATTCCAGGTGACCGTATCGGCGCGCAGCTTGTCGCCTTCGCGGCGCATGCGGACATCGCCGGTGGCCGTCACAATATCGGTATTGGTGTCGTATTCGAGCGAATCGGCGCTGAAGGTTACCTCACGCGAACCGTCATCGTCGGTCGCAGATGGCGCAGGCGCGGCCTTGGGCGCCGACGCGGTCAGCGGCGCCCCGCCCGCTGGCGTCGGGGCGGGGGAAGCGGCCGTTGGTGTCGCCGCCTGCTGCGCCCTTGCCTGTGGCGCCACGAGCAGGGCCGCCGGCATCGCGGCCGATAGGAATAGCCGATGCCGCGTCACTTGGTCCGACGATCCTCATATACCGGCCGCACCCTGCGGTGGTGCGGCCCTATCGCATCGGCGATCATGCCGCGCAATCCTTCCCTGCGCTAGTCGCCCAACGCTCCGGCAAACGGCACATTTTGCCAGAGCGGCCAAAGCGGCCTAAGGGGGCGATGATCATCACAGTCTGTGCGTATCGGAGAATCAATGGACATACAATTTGCCGCCGCCCGACCAGCCGACACCGCTGTCATCGTGCTGCCGGTCGAAAAGGATGGGCTGGAGCGCCTGTCGCTCGGCGGGTTCGACGATGGCGCACGCGATCTGGTGCTGAGCGCCGCCTCAGCGCACCGGTTCGACGGTGAGGCGGGCAGCCTGGTCGAAGCCTTTGTCAAGGCGGGCAGCGCGGTCAGCCAGGTCGTTCTGGCGGGTGTCGGCAATGGCAGCGAGGTCGATTATGAGCGTGCGGGCGGCGCCATATCCGCCCGGTTCGGCGCATCGGGACGCAGCGCGGTTGCGGTCGATTTTTCTGCCCTGCCCGGCGCCCCCACTGCCAAGGCCGCAGCGCGCCTCGCCGCTGGCGCGGTGCAGCGGGCATGGCGC
>JBOFDB010000378.1:0-6431 GCA_051646545.1 Sphingomonas sp. | reverse complement strand
CAGCAGCACCAGATCGTCGAGCCGCGCACCCTTCAGATTGATCGACCCCTGAATGGCGGGGGTGCGGACGGCAACGCGCGGGCTGTCCTTCAGCGCCAGACCCAAATCGCGCACGGTAACCGCGCCGTCAGCGGCAGGGGCGCCGGGCGTGGCGACGGGCGTTGGGGCATTGGCCGGGGCAGTGATCGGCGGGCGCGCCGGTGCGGGGAAGAAACGCTGCGACAGGATCGGCCAGCCGATCAGGATCAGCGCCGCCAGCACGGCAAAAATCAACAGATTGCGATTGTCTTCACTCACCAGGCCGAAATCCCAAATGCACCGCTATCAACTCAAGGAACCGGATCAAAGCCTGACCCTCCCCAGGGATGGCAACGCGCGATGCGGCGCGCCGCCAGCCAGCTTCCCTTCACCGCGCCATAGCGGCGAAGCGCCTCGATTGCATAGGCCGAACAGCTGGGCTGGTAGCGGCAACTTGGCGGCAGGATGAGCGATGGCCCCAATTGCCAGCCGCGCGCGATAAGGATGAGCAGGCGGGCTAGCATAGCCGTCCCGATACCGTTTGCCCTGCCGTTTCCCCAACCATTTGCCCTGAGCGTGTCGAAGGGCCGTCCTTCCTCGCCAAGACGTTCGGTGCTTCGACGGGCTCAGCACGAGCGGTGGTTGCGGCGATACTCACCGGGCGATCCGGTTCAGCGCCTTGGCCAATTGCGCCCGCAGATCGGCATAGGCAATGTCGTTGCCGCCCATCCGGCCGATCAGGACATGGTCCGCGCCCGACATGCCGCTTTCGGGCAACAGCTCGCGCGCCAGCGCGCGCAGGCGCCGCTTCATGCGGTTGCGCGTCACCGCATTGCCGACTTTCTTGCTGACGGTATAGCCGACGCGCATCGCCGCATCGCCATCGTCACGCGCGCGCACCAGCAGAACAAAGCCCGGCATTGGCGCCCGCTTGCCCGCATTCGCCGCCAGAAAATCGCGGCGGCGGGTGAGCGTGGTCAGGCCGACAGCTTCTTGCGGCCGCGCGCGCGCCGGGCGTGGATCACCTTGCGGCCGCCCGCCGTTGCCATCCGCGCGCGGAAGCCGTGGCGGCGTGCCCGCACCAGATTGCTCGGCTGAAAAGTCCGCTTCATCACTCATTCCCTGATCGTCGAAATGGAAAAGGCCGCCATTGCCAGCGGCCGAACAGACGCGCGCGTTAGTCAATGCCGGGGGGCGAGTCAAGGTCATGGCGGGGAATTGGGGATGGTGTATTATAATTGCAAGACGGCGATTGACTGACACTTTATCCTTCGCCGCAAGGTGGAAAGGAAGTTATCGCCGCCGGCACCGATAGGGGCTTTGCGGGCTTTATTTTCGGTCTATGGTCAGGCGATTGGCCGGGGGGCTTGATGGTCGCGATCGTCTCGACATGCGCGTATCTGGGGCTTGAGGCGCGCGGGGTTGAGGTGCAGGTGCAGCTCGCGCCGGGGCTGCCCGCTTTCACCATTGTCGGCCTCGCCGACAAGGCGGTGGCGGAAAGCCGCGAGCGGGTGCGCGCCGCCATCGCCGCGATGGGGCTGGCGCTGCCGCCCAAGCGCATCACCGTCAATCTCTCACCAGCCGACTTGCCCAAGGAAGGGTCGCATTACGATCTGCCGATCGCAGCGGCGCTGCTCGCCGCCATGGGTGTGATCGATGTCGAAACGCTGGCAGGCTATGTCATCGTCGGCGAGCTTGGGCTGGACGCGCGGATCGCGCCGTCGCCGGGTGTATTGCTGGCGGCGCTGCATGCCTCGGCAAGCGGCCGGGGATTAATCTGTCCGGCCGCGCAAGGGGCGGAAGCGGCATGGGCGGGCGATGTCGATATTGTGGCTGCGCCCGATCTGCTGGGGCTGCTCAATCATTTGAAGGGCTTGCAATTGCTTGCCGCGCCCAAGCCGGGGGATGCCGATAATGCGGTGGCGGGCCCCGATCTCGCGCAGGTAAAGGGGCAGGAAACCGCCAAGCGCGCGCTCGAAATCGCCGCAGCTGGCGGACATAATCTGTTGATGGTCGGGCCGCCCGGTGCGGGCAAATCATTGATGGCGTCGTGCCTGCCGGGCATCTTGCCGCCGCTATCGCCCGCTGAGGCGCTGGAAGTGTCGATGGTCGCGTCGGTTGCGGGCACGCTGGCGGGCGGGCGGATGACGCGGGCGCGACCCTATCGCGCGCCGCACCATTCGGCATCGATGGCAGCGTTGGTCGGCGGCGGGCTGCGCGTCAAACCGGGCGAGGTCAGCCTTGCCCATCTGGGCGTCCTGTTCCTCGACGAACTGCCCGAATTTCAGCGCGCGGTGCTCGATTCGCTGCGCCAGCCGCTCGAGACGGGCATGATCAGCGTCGCGCGGGCAAACGCCCATGTCACTTTTCCCGCGCGCGTACAGTTGATCGCCGCGATGAACCCGTGCCGGTGCGGGCATCTGGGCGACGCCGCGCTGGCCTGTGCCCGCGCGCCGCGCTGTGCGGCGGATTATCAGGCCAAGGTATCGGGGCCGCTGCTCGACCGGATCGACCTGCACATCGATGTTCAGGCGGTAACCGCCGCCGATCTGGTCTTGCCCGCCGCCGCCGAGCCTTCTGCTGTTGTGGCGGCGCGGGTCGCGGCGGCACGATCGGTGCAAAGCCGCCGCTACGCCGAGGCGGGCATCCGCACCAATGCGGAAGCCGAGGGGCCCGTGCTTGACGCGGCGGCAACGCCCGACGAGGCGGGCCGCGCGCTGCTTGCCCAGGCGGCAGCGGCGATGCGGCTGACGGCACGCGGCTATACGCGTGTGCTCCGCGTCGCCCGCACGATTGCTGACCTGGCGGGCGTCGAGCAAATCGGCCGCATCCACATTGCCGAGGCGCTGAGTTACCGTCGGCAAGCGCCAAACGCCTAGCCTAAACTTTCGGTATCGTAACAATAGTCAACACTATAGTTTTGACTTCGTAACGGCTTAAAAAAAGCGATAAGCTGAATCGAAAGTCAGCTTACAGCAACGTTATCAAACTATATTAGCGCCCATTCGTAACTTTCAGCCGTGCTGAAAGCAATGGATGCTTGCGACATTTAGTGAACAACGGTTTGGGGTTTTGGGATCATGAAGGAACGTTGGACGCCCGCCGCCGCGCGCGAGTGGTTTGCGAAACAACCCTGGCTGGTCGGGTGCAATTTCACGCCGTCGACGGCGATCAACCAGCTCGAAATGTGGCAAGCGGAAACTTTTGATCTGCCTACCATTGAGCGCGAATTGGCGCTGGCTGCCTCGATCGGGATGAACGCGGTGCGCGTCTATCTTCACGATCTGCTGTGGCTGGATGACGCCCAGGGGTTTTTGACCCGGATCGACCAATTCCTGGCCGCGGCTGAGCGATTCGGCATCCGCACGATGCTGGTGCTGTTCGATTCGTGCTGGGATCCTGAGCCTAAGCTGGGGCCGCAACCCGCGCCGCGCGACGGCGTGCACAATTCGGGCTGGGTCCAGTCGCCGGGTATTCCGGTGCTGACCAACAAGGCCGAGCATGACCGGCTGGAGGCCTATGTGAAGGGCGTTGTCGCCCGCTTTGCCAAGGACGATCGCGTGCTGGCCTGGGATATTTGGAACGAGCCCGACAATGGACCGGAAGTGGCGCTGTGCGACCCGTCGGTGCTGCAGGCCAAGGCCGAGCTGGTCGTGCCATTGCTGGTTGAGGCGTTTGCCTGGGCGCGATCGGTCGATCCAATCCAGCCGCTGACCAGCGGGATCTGGCTGGGCGACTGGTCGGCGCCCGATCTGTTGAGCCCCATTCAGCGCGAGCAGACCGGCAATTCGGACGTGATCTCGTTTCACAATTATGGCGTTGCCGCCGACTTTATTCAGCGCGTGAAATGGCTGAAGACCTTTGGGCGACCTTTGATGTGTACCGAATTCATGGCGCGCCCGGCCGGCAGCACTTTTCAGGATATTCTGCCCGTCGCCAAGGAATATGAGGTGGGCAGCTTTTGCTGGGGTCTGGTGCGCGGCAAAACCCAGACGCACTTGCCGTGGGATAAATGGACCGCGCCCGAGCCGCTGGCCGCCGAGGACGCCTGGTTTCATGACATATTTGATGCCGATGGCGTACCGCATGACCCGGCGGAGGTGGAATTTCTCCGGCTGCTGAACGCGATTGAAGAGGCAGACACGCGACAGTCCGTGACGACGGCGTAACCCGCTGCTCAGCGTAGATGGTGGCCGCCCACGCCGAAATCGATAAGATTGGGCGGTCCATCAAGATACGCGCTGGCCGGGTCGTCAAAGGGGAAGCCACCGGCGACGAGGCGCGCAAAGGCGCGCTGGGCCCGCGCCGTCGCGGTAGGGCCGGCCACTGCCACCGCCGAATCGCGCAGCAATTGCCCTGTCACCATGACGCCGCCGGGAACGCGCTTCAATTTGCCTTCCGCTATGGCGCGCGTCGCATAACGTTGCGCAGTGGAATAGGGCACGTGCAGCGCGCGGGCGATTTTGGCGATGCCGACCGGCAGACGCAGGCTGTCGGGCGCTACGGTTGCATAAGTGCTGAAGCGCTGCGCCAGCACCGGGTCAAAAGTGATTTGGCGCGCATTGGCGATCATCACGGCATTGACCAGGCGCATTTCCATCCAGTCGCTGTAATGCGGCGCCAGATATTCAACCGCGGCAAGCATCAGGTCGAGCGCTGCTGCCATGGTCGCTTGCCAATCATAGGCCAAATCGGTCCGCCGATTGGGCAGCGGCACGCCGTGGCCGTGCAGATAGCTGATCAACAGCACCATCAGGTCGTGGATGCGGCGCATCGTGCGCTGAAGTTCCGGCCCGGCGGCGAACGCCGGGCAAATGCTGATGCCACGGCGCCCGCGCTGGCAAATGCCGCTGGCGATCAACGAATTGGTGTGGCGGCGGATCGTTTCAAACGGGCGACCCAGCGATTGCGCCATGGCGTTCATGCTGATCGCGCCCTGATCATCGTCCGGATCGGCGCAGGCGGGTTGCGACAGGCTTGCCCGCATCACCACCATCAACACGACAGCGCGATCGTGATCGACCGATTTTTCGCCGTGCGCTTCCATCGTTTCGAGCGCGGTGGTCATCACCGCCATCTGGATTTCGGAGACGAACCGCGCGACCAGGCGCGCCGGCCGCTCATCCGCGGCAAGCGGGGGCGGCAGCGCCGTGGCATCCAGGCTGGTCAGGTCATTCACGCGCCGTCACGGGCCTCCCCGGCGCTGTCGGTACCCGTAATCGCTTGCGATGTCAGCCCTTATTATGGCACGTTAGGTGCCTTTACTGGGCAGGCGGCACCTCGATCAGCGCGGTCGCCGGGTGGTGGCGATCGAGGTGGCGCTTGATCATATTGAGGTTGAGCGTGTTCGACCGGAAGAAAAAGTCGGGCACCGCGCCGACCCATGGGATCAACCCCAGCAGAAAATCAAAGCCGACATTGCCCAGCATCCGGGCAATCTGCGTCTTCGACATGCCGATATTGCGCGCTTCCCAAACCATCCAGGCGCCCAGCGCAGCAGCGACGGTGTCGCCCGCGACGGGCACCAAATCGAGGATAACGTCGAGGCCGATGGTGCGCTTGATGCCCGGTATCTTCACCAGGCCCTCCAGCAGATGCTCCATCGCGACAACGCGCCGCCGCACCGAATGGGGATCACGGCCGATGGGCAGCGCTTGCGCGGCCCGGCGCAGCTGCTCGGTGTCGATGCGGGGGCCAGCGGCTTTAACCATAGTCCTTAGCTGGGGTCGCCGCGCAGATGAGTCAATGGATGCCAGGCGCGCGTGTTGGCTTGCCAGGCGCGCAGCCGCACCGCGACCAGCGACCAGCGCAGCGGCCGCGCAATCACGATGAACGGGGTATCCGCCGCCAGTGCCGTATCGGCCTCCGCAATGTGGCGGGATCGCTCGACAAGGGTCGGGGCGTCGCGCGCCGCGATAAGGGCGGCGGTCGCCTCGTCGCTGCAGGGGGCGCAGGCAGTGGCGAGGTACCAACGCGCGCTGTCATAGGGCGCGACCGCGTCGACCAGTCGCAGATCGGCATCGGCCGACACGGGCACGCGCACAACCTCGATTCCGATTGATCGAAAGGCTGCCCCCACAAAACCGTAAAGCAGCGTCGCGCCCGGCCCTTGCGGCAGCCCCAGCGTCAACCGCACCGGGCCGGGATGCAGGCGTCGCCAGCGTTGCACGGCGTCGCGCGCGGCGGTGTAGCGGTCGGCAGCATTGCTGGCCTGCCATTCCGACACGGCGGGGGCGGCGGCCGAATCGAGCTGTTCGGGCAATAGCTGTTCGGCGGCTGTCCAGCCCGGCGCATAGGCCGCGACAATCGCATTGCGATCGATGGCTTGCGCCAGGGCAGCGCGATTGGCGGCGTCAGCCAGAAAGCCGCTACGGTGGCGAATGGCGACGCCAAACAGGCCAGCGGCGGGATCG
>JBOFDB010000082.1:0-4338 GCA_051646545.1 Sphingomonas sp. | reverse complement strand
ACACGCTCGGTGGGGCTCTGCGAGGCTCCCCGTCCCTCGGCGGCGCTCGGGACGGGCGGGTGGAATGGGACTTCAGACTCTATCCTGTTTTGATTGAAACTGCCGTTGCGATAAACCACCGTCATTCCCGCGAAGGCGGGAATCCATTAAGGTCGTCGGCTGCGGTTCTGTCGATAGGGTAGCCGGAATGGATTCCCGCATGCGCGGGAATGACGAGTCAACTTCAATCCAACAGGCTTTAATACGCCACCGCCGGTGTCGCGCAACTTTCGCATTCGCCTGCCATTTTGCCTTGCAGCACAATCGCTTCGCTTTTCGGAGACTGCCCATGCGCCTGCCGCTGATCGACCCTGCCCAGCTCACCGATGAGCAAAAGCCGCTATATGAAGACATGAAGGCGGGTATCGCCAGTAACTTCAACGATTTCCAGACGGTTGACGCCAATGGCGCGTTGATGGGGCCGTGGAACCCGTGGCTGCACGAACCCATGATCGGCAAGGCCGTGTGGGACTTGACCAAAGCGATGTCGATGCAGGCGACATTGCCCGACAGCGCCCGACAGATCGCCATCTTGGTGACGGGTGCGCATTTCGATGCCGCTTATGAAATCTATGCCCATATCGCGATTGCCGAGCGGGAGAAAATGCCCGCGCAGCGGCTGTCGGAGCTATGCGCGAACATCAAGCCGCGCGACCTGAACCCGCAGGAAAGCTGCGCCTATGATGTCGCTTTTGCGCTGGTCAATGGCGGCGTGCTGCCCGAGCCCTGCTACGCGCTTGCGGTCGAAACCTTCGGACAGCATGGCGCCAACGAACTCATCTATCTGGTCGGGCTCTACTGCCTGGTATCGATGACGCTGAATGGCTTCAACGTGCCGGTGCCCGAGCGGGAATAGGGTTTGGGGCAGGCGTTACGCCCGCCCCGCCACCTGATTCCACGCCTGCGCAATCTCGGCCATGCGATCGGCGACGGTCAGGAACGGCGCGGCGTCCTGGCCCAGGCTGGCGTCGACAATCTCGCGCCGCGCGCCGGCGTAAAGCCGGCTGAGCGTCCGGGCAAGATCACCGCCCTTGTCATAATCCAGCCCCGCATCGAGCGCGAACAACACCGCGATGGCGCGCGTTGCTTTCTCGCTCTTGACCGCGAACTGGCGATGCTCGGTCGCCCAGGCAAGCGCGCGCAGCGCCCGGTCGAGCTCTTCGTACAACAGGCTGACGAGCTTGCCCGGATCGGCCTCGGCGGTGCGACCGGCAATGTCGATCTGGCGATAGGTGGCTTCGGGATTGCGGCCGAGCGTGGTGGCGTAAAGCGGCATCGGGGCGTCAGTTCTGCTTGCCGTTCCAGGCCGCAATCTGCTGGGTCAGCAGCGATTGCGTCGACTTATACGCCGATAGCTGGGAATCGAGCCCGGCAAATTGCTGGGTCAACCGCGTCGTTTCGGCATCCTGGCGCGTCGACAGCTTGTCGAGCTGGTCGCTGATCCGGGTCTTGGCATTGTTATAGCTCGTCTCGCTCGCCCCCAGTCCATAAGTCGCGTCGGTCGCGCTATCGACGATCGACTTGAAAGCGGCCGCAATGCCGCCGCCCGTTGACCCCGTGCCATTGGCAAACAGCGCCTCGACCGCGTCGGGCGAATTGGTGATCGCTGTCTTCAGCTGGGCCGCATTGACCGTCAGCGTACCGTCGCGATTGGTGGCGACGCCGATCGCGGATAAGGTGGTCGGCGCCCCGGTCGTGCTCGTCGCCAGCGGCGTCAGCGTGAAGCGGCGCAGCGCGTTGTTGAGCGTGCTTGCCGCAATGTCGCCATAGAGCGTCCCGGTCTTGGCATCCAGGTCGCCCTTCAGCGTATTGTGCAGGTCGTTATAGGCCGACACGAAATTATTGACGGCCTGGGTCAGCGCATCGGTTGGGGTCGAGGCGCCCAGCGACACGATGGTGCCGGGCTTGGCGGCAATCAGGTCGAGCTTCACGCCGGGGACAAGATCGCTGATCGAATTGGTCGACCGCTTCAACGCCACGCCATCGACCGCGACAATCGCGTCCTGGGCGGTGGAACCGATGGTGGTGCCGGTCGCGCCAACGCCGACGTTGAGCTGGGCGAGGCCCGGCGCCGACGCGTCTTCGGTCGCAGTCAGGGTGAAGGCCTGCGCTTCGCCCGTCTTGCCCTTGAGCGAGAGGCGCGCGCCGCTCGAATCGGTCAGCACCGTCGCCGTGACACCGGCGTTCGCCGCGTTGATCGCCTTGGCGATGCCCTGCAGGCTGTTGTTGCTCGAATCGATCGTGATGTTCACTGCTGCGGTGCTGCCCGCCGTGAAGCCGGTAATCGCGCCATTGGCATAGGTCGCGCTGCCAAGTTGCAGGGTCAGGCTGCCGGTGCCGATGGGGCTGGTGGCATTCGCCACCACCGCCGTTGCCGCGACTTGCGCCTGGGCCAATTGACGCACCTCAACCGACGAGGCGAGGCCGGAGGCGCTCTGGCCGGGGATGACGCTGGCCTTGACGATGGTGGCGTCGGAACTGGTCGGCTGGGTGGCCAGCGTGCCGCCCGATACCAGCTGCGACAGGCTGTTGTAGAAATCGTTGAGATTGCTCTTCAGCGAGCCCACTGCGGAAATCTTGGTGTCGAGCTTGTTGCTCTGGCTTTGCAGATTTTGCGTTTGCGGGCCGAACTCGGCATTGACCAGCTGGGTGACGATTGCGTTGTAATCGATGTTGGAGCCGGCATTGAGCGCCGTCAGCACCGAATGCGCGGTACTGAGCGATGACGTGCCGGTGCTGGATGTCGTCGTCATGATCGGCCTTTCAAACGCGCTTCCTCAAAAGCATCAAACGACCAGCTGCCCCCGAAATTTAGCTGTTTTCCCGCATCTTTTCGCCATTTTCGTCGAAGCGCGCGGTGGTCGGCACCTCGATATCGGGCTGCTTGCCGCCCGCCTTGGCATTGAGGCCGAAGACGAAGGCGAGCACCGTCGCGATCGGCATATAGAGATCGTCCCTGATCTCCTGATTCTCGCGCGTGGTGTAATAAAGCGCACGCGCCAGCATGGGGTATTCGAGCACCGGCACCCGGTGTTCCGCCGCCACCTCGCGAATGGCGAGCGCGGTGACGCCGCGCCCCTTGGCAACAACCACCGGCACCTGGTCGGTCGCCCGGTTATAGCGAAGCGCAACCGCGAAATGGGTCGGGTTGGTCAGCACGACATGCGCGCTTTCAACCGCTTTTTTGACGCTGCGCCGCGCCATTGCCTGCTGCCGCGCGCGGATCTGCGCCTTTACTTCGGGATTGCCTTCGGCTTCCTTGCGCTCGTCCTTTACTTCCTGCTTGGTCATGCGCAGGCGGCGAAATCGCTGGAACATCTGGGCCGGCACGTCGATGCCCGCGATGATGACGAGCCCTGCTGCCATCGCGAACAAGATGCCGTTCAGCATCGCGCCGAGCGACCCCACCGCGCTATCGACATCGCTGGCAGCCAGCCCGATCGACTGTTTGCCCGCCCACCACAGCATGTAAGCGCCGATTGAGCCGAGTAGCGCGACCTTGAGCAGCGATTTGGCAAGCTCCACCCAGCCATTGAGGCCGAAAATCCGCTTGGCGCCCGATGCCGGGTTGATCCGCTGGAATTTGGGCTGGAGCAGCCCGCCGTTGAAGTTGATTGACCCCAGCCCGCCCTGGCTCAGCACGGCGGCCACCACCGACACCACCGCCAGCGCGCCAAGCGACGGCGCCAGCTTCCACCCTGCCGCCGCCAGCGGCCGCATCGGCGAGAAATTGTCGATATCGGCGCGGCTGAACTGAAAGCTTTCCGCCATCAGCGCCTTGCACGCGTTCATCAGCGACGGGCCGAACAGCGCGAGCCAGCCACACCCCGCCAGCACCACCAACGCCGTTGCGAATTCGCGGCTGCGCAGGATGTCGCCGTCGCGAAACGCATCCTGCTTGCGTTTTTGCGATGGGGCTTCTGTCCGTTCGCCGGATTGCTCGGCCATCAGCCGATCACCAGGCGCTGCGTGGCGGCGAGCCCGTCACGGATGATCACGACCATATAATCGCCCATCGCCGGAAACGCGATGACGAGCGCGATGACGCCGACCGCAAGGCTGGCCGGCAGGCCGATCGCAAACAGGTTGAGCGCCGGCGCCGATCGCGACAGCATGCCGACGACAAGGTTAAGGCACAGCAGCAGAAACCCGACCGGCAACGCCAGCAACAGCCCGGCCGAAAAGGCATAGCCCCCGAAAAAGGCGATATCGCGCAACCGCTCGGGCGCGAGCCATGCACTCCCCGGCGGCATGGCCTGATAGCTCTTCACGATGATGTCGGCGAGCATCAGATGGCCG
>JBOFDB010000315.1:0-4370 GCA_051646545.1 Sphingomonas sp. | reverse complement strand
GCCCCTTGCCTCGCCGGGCAGTCTGATACGCGGCCAACCCCGCCAGCGCCGCCGCCTCCCGCTCGCGCGATGCTGCAGTTTGTTCGCGCAATATGTGCAGAAACAACGGCAAAGGGCGCGGCCCGTGTTGCGGCGCGGCATGAAATGGTGTTACACGCGTGTTACTCACTCGTGGGGAATTCCATGAAAAAGCCCGCCACCGGCGATACCGTTATCATCAAGAAATACGCCAATCGGCGGCTCTATAATACCGAGACGTCGTCCTATATCACGCTCGAACATCTGGCGGCGATGACGCGCGAGGGTCGCGAATTCAAGGTCGTCGATGCCAAGACCGATGAGGACATTACCCATAATGTCCTCACCCAAATCATCATGGAAGAGGAAAGCCGCGGCCAGACGATGCTGCCGGTCAATTTCCTCCGCCAGCTGATCGCGATGTACGGCGATTCAATGCAGGCGATGGTGCCGGGCTATCTCGAAGCGGCGATGGAAGGGCTGCGCCGCAATCAGGCGCAGTTCAAATCGGCGGTCGAAGGCGCGTTCGCCAACTCGCCCTTTGCCGAAATCGCCAAACGGAACATGGCGATGTTTGAAGCGGCGACCGCCGCGTTCAAACCCGGTACGCCGGGGTCGGCCGCCAACAGCAAGGACGACGAAATCGCCGCGCTAAAAGCCGAGTTGCAGTCGCTGCAGGCAAAGATAGACAAGCTCGCCAGCTGAAGCGGCGCCGTCAGCGCGCGGCGATAACGGTGCGGCCGTCAAGGTGGATCAGGCGATTGCCCGCCGCCGCCACCACCGCCGGGGTCAGCGGGGTGTGGTTGAGCAGGATATAGAGGCGACCGGGGTGCAATTGCCCCGCCGCAAACGCCGCTGCCTCGGATTGCAGCCGGTGAATGGTGGCGGCGCTGGCACGGGCGGCATAAGCGGTATTTACCGGCTTGCCCGCCTTGATCGCGCGCCACGTGATTTCCTGATAGACTTGCAGGTCAAAGCCGACATCGCCCGAAGCAAATTCGATTGCGTTGGCGTCGCCAATCAGCGCGTCCCAGCGGGGATCGGGGGTTGCCGCATAAACGCGTCGGTTTTCGGCATCCGCGCTCCACTGCCGGATCGTCGCCGCCATGCCGCCAAGGTCGGCGATCTGCACCGCAACCAGCGCCGTCAGGAACAGCCCCGCCCGGTCCCGCCAGCGATAGACAGCGAGCAGCGCCACCAGCATCATGGCATAGCCGACCGGCCAGAACAGCCGCCCCGACGCGCGCACCGGATCGAGCAACGCCGCGACCAGGGGCGATGGCGCAGCGGGCAGCATCGCGATGGTCGCAAGCACGATCAGCGCGGGCGCGACCCAGATCAGTCGATGCAGGACCACGCGCTCGCCGGCGGCCATTGCCCGGCGCGTCGCGATGAGGACGGCGGCTGCCAGCAACGCCAGGCCGCCAAAGCCCAGATATTGAAACCCTTCCTGCCAGGTCGTGTTGCGCGGCTGCCACGGCATCAGCGTGGAAAAGCCCGCGACCCCCGGGTTCCACAGCGCGTCAACAGGCATGGCATAGCGGCCGAAGCTCCCCGTCGACAGCTGCGCCTCAACGCCCAGCCAGCGCGCCAGTATCGCGACCATCGCCAGCACCGCCAGGCCCTGGCCGATCACCGTCAGCCGCGCCCGCCCGCGCGCCGTCGCCAATGCCGCCAGCATCGCTGACGCCCACACCGCGCCCACCATGACGAGCAGATAGCTGTGGATCATCGCCGTCACCGCGATCAGCGGAGCCCACCAGCGCATCTTTCGGCTGCGGACGGGATCGAGGAACAGCCACAAGGCGGCCAGAATCGTCCAATGTGCCATCAGATTGGCGTGCATGAAGCGGTTGGCGAGCGTCGGCGGAAAGGCGAGCAGCACAACCCCCGCCCACAAGGCCAATGCACCTGGCGCATGGCGCCGCAGCAACAGCCACGCAAAGATCGCCTGCAGGACCAGATTGAGCAGGATAACCGGACCGACCAGCTGGGCATCGGCGGGCAACCACGCGGCAAACGGCTTCATGATCAGCGTCACAAGCGGGTTGCTGTCGGTGAACAGCACCGGCTCGCCATCGGGCGCGTTGAGCAGGCGCGTGCGCAGCGAGGCACCGGCGGTGGCATCATGCCAATAAGCGTGCGCGCCCAGCGCATTCTCGCCATTGTCCGTGCCGCGCAGCAACCAGCCGACATTGCTGACATCGAGCGTCTGCCAATGGAACAGCGCCAGAAAGAACCCCAGCGGCAGCAGCAGGAGCAAAACGGGGGGCATTAGTCCCGACGCCGCCAAAGGCCTCGCCAGCGGGTGCGCGCCCGACGTCAGATCAAAGACAGGCTTCAAGATAGGCCTGGTCAAAACCGAATTGCCGCGCCTTTTCCAGCGTATAGGGGCGCAGGCCCATTGATCGATATTCGCCGACGATCTTGCCGTCGGCGCTTTCGTCAAGATATTCGAATTTGAACAATTCCTGCGTCACGATCACCGCGCCTTCCATCCCGATCACTTCGGTGATGTTGGTGACGCGGCGGCTGCCGTCGCGCAGACGCTTGACCTGGATGATGAGGTCGACCGAATCGGCGATCTGGCGGCTGATCGCTTCCTTGGGCACCTTGATGTCCGACATCATCACCATGTTTTCCATACGCGCCAGCGCTTCGCGTGGGGAGTTGGAGTGGAGCGTCGCCATCGATCCGTCGTGGCCGGTGTTCATCGCGGCGAGCAGGTCGAAACACTCGGACCCACGAATTTCGCCCAGAATGATCCGGTCGGGCCGCATACGCAGCGCGTTTTTGACCAGGTCGCGAATGGTGATTTCGCCCTGGCCTTCCAGATTGGCGGGTCGGGTTTCAAGCGGCAGCCAGTGCGGCTGTTGCAGCCGAAGTTCGGCGGCGTCTTCGATGGTCAGCACACGCTCGCCCGGGTCGATCATCTTCGACAGCGCGTTGAGCATCGTCGTCTTACCCGAACCCGTACCGCCCGAGATGACGACGTTGAACCGGCAGGCGCCCGCGATCTTCAGCGCGGTCGCCATCTTGGTCGACATCGATCCAAAGCCCGCCATCATGTCGAGCGTGATCGGCTTGGCCGAGAATTTACGGATCGAGATGGCGGTGCCGCGCAAGCTCAAGGGTGGCACGATGACGTTGACGCGGCTGCCGTCCTTCAGGCGGGCGTCGGCGAGCGGGGTGGTCTGGTCGACACGACGGCCGACCGAGTTGCAGATGCGCTGCGCGATCTGGAACAAATGCTCCTCGTCGCGGAACTGGATATTGGCGAGTTCAAGCTTGCCCTTGCGCTCGACATAGGTCTGCTCGGGGCCATTGACCATGATGTCGGAGATATTGGGGTCGTTGAGCAGCTCCTCGAGCGGCCCCAGGCCGAGCAGTTCGTCGACCAGCACTTTTTCGAGCGCGAATTGCTCGCGGCGGTTGAGCGTCAGCTTCAGCTCGGCGAGCACTTCGCCGATGATCGGGCGGAATTCCTCGGCCAGCTCATCCTTGTTGAGCGTGGCGGCGGCTTCAGGATCGACGCGTTCGAGCAGGCGGGGGAGCACCTGCTCCTTGATTTTGTGGATCGAGCTTTCAAAGCCCTCCATCCGCGACTGGCCGGCGTCGCCTGACGATGCCTGGCGTTCGTCCAGCCGGGCGAGCGCATCGAGCGCCGCGCCAGGCATGGTGCCAGTCATCGGCGATGGGCTGGCGGCGGGCAGATCGCCTGCGGGGCCATCAACGCCAAGCGCGGCGGGGTTGATCGGCGGAAATTGCTCGCCGCCTTCGCTCTCAACTGGGGGACGTGCCGGACCGCCGCCCTGCATCGGGCGGGCAATACCGAAAGCGGGACGCGCCGGCGTCCCTGGGCTCGGTCCGTTGCGGCGCCCGAACGCGCTCATCGAAACTGGTCCTCCTCGAACTGTATCAAGCGGGGACTAGCGACGAAGCTTTGACAATTTCCTAACTAAGTCTGTTCACCGAACGTCACGCCAGCGCAACGACATGTCGGGGTGCGCGGGCGCTGGCTTATCCCAGTTGCTCGGCCAGCACCGTCAGCCCGGCGGCGTTCACCTCGGCAAAGCCGCCCTTGATCGGCAGGACTTCAGGCTCGCTCTTCTCGGTCTTGTAGATATGGAGTGCGCCGTCGCGAATCGTCGACATGAAGGGGGCATGGCCCGGCAGCACGCCGAAATCACCTTCGGTGCCGGGGACGACGACCTGATACACTTCTTCCGAGCGGACGAGCTTTTCGGGCGTGACGAGTTCGAAATGGAGCATTGTATTTCTCGCTCCCCTCCCGCTTGCGGGAGGGGTTGGGGGTGGGCGGGGCGGCGAGCGTCAGTCGTGGCGACTTGGGC
>JBOFDB010000226.1:0-11357 GCA_051646545.1 Sphingomonas sp. | reverse complement strand
TCGCCCGCTTTCAACGCGCGGCTCGCCGCCCCGCTTTCGATCAGCTCGGTGGTGGCGCGGTCCATGGTGGCGATGACCGTGGCCGGGACGTTATAGGGCGGTTTGCCCGCGCGGAATTCGGCCTTGAACGCATCGAGCTTGGCTTGGAGAGTCATTGTCGTGATCCTTTTGAGCGAGGGAGGTTCAGCGTCAGCTTCTGGACGCTTTCGCGAGGGGTGAGTGGCGAACGGCAAGGCGCGCGATCGGGGCGGCGGCGACCAAAATCGCGGTGGCGATGCTGCCCGTGATTTGCAGCGTTATCAGCGCATCGGTGAAGATCTGTCGCAGCATCGTCGTGCCTCTTGATTTGGCGGCGAATTCTTCGCCCGCTTGATGCATGGGATTTGGTCCATTCCCGCGCGACAGGGCAGGCCCGCTGTGGCAATAGCTTCCATTCCCAGGGGGAATGACGATGGACCAGTTTCAAGCGATGGCCACTTTCGTTCGGGTCATCGACACCGGATCGTTTTCGGCCGCCGCGCGCCAGATGAATGTCGGCCAGCCCGCCGTTTCAAAGCTGATCGCGCAGCTTGAGGAGCGGCTGGGCGTCCGCCTGGTCACCCGCACCACGCGGGGGCTTTCCACGACCGACGCGGGCCAGCGCTTTTACGAACATGGACGGCGCGCTCTGGCGGAAGCCGAGGAAGCCGAGCACGCCGCGCGCGGCGCCGGGCGCGGGCTGACCGGTCGCCTGTGCATTTCCGCTGCGACCACCTTTGCGCGGCTGCACGTCGTGCCTCGCCTGCAGGTCTTCTTGGCCGAACATCCCGAGCTCGAGATGGAAGTGATCATGGATGACCGGGTGATCGACATGGTGGGCGAGGGCGTCGACGTGGCGCTGCGGATGGGCGATTTGCCCGATTCAACCGCAACGGCGCGCAAGCTCGCCTCAAGCCGACGCTCGCTGGTGGCGACGCCCGCCTATCTCGCCCGTGCGGGCACGCCGACCAGCCCGGCTGACATCGCGGGCCACCAGGCTGTCGTCTATACGCGCTACGAAACCGCCAGCTGGACGTTCCGCAATGCGTCTGGCGGCGAGGCGTCGGTCAGCGTCAGCGGGCGGCTGCGCGTGACGGCGGCGGAGGGGCTGCGCGCCGCCGTGCTGGCCGATTTCGGCCTTGGCGTCGCGTCCGACTGGATGTTCGCGCCCGAACTGGCGAGCGGCGCCGTGGTGCGGCTGCTCGACGGCTGGTCGCTGCCGCCGATCGACTTGTGGGCGCTGTTCCCGACCGGGCGGCTCGCCAGCGCCAAGGCCCGGAGCTTCACCGATTTCATGGCGGCGGCGCTCCGGGAGGGGTGAGGCCTGGCGTGCGGCTTCAATCCGCGAACGGATAGTCGATATAGCCGTCGCCGCCGCCGCTATAGATGCGCGCGGTGTTGAGGGGGTTCATCGGCAGATCCTCGGCCAGGCGCCGTGGCAGATCGGGATTGGCGATGAACAGGCGGCCAAACGAGGCGGCGTCGATTTCGCCTGCTTCAATCGCGGCACGGGCACGCGGGCCGGTATAGCTGCCATTGGCGATGTAGTTGCCGCCAAACGCTTTGCGCACCACTTGCGGGTCGACGATCCGCACCGCCGGGTCGCCGCGCGGATCGCTGGGCTCGACGCAGTGGAGATAGGCAAGGCCGCGCTTGCTAAGCTGCTCGGCGAGATAGCCGAACAGCGGCGTGGGATTGCTGTCGCTCATCCCGTTGATGGTGAGCGAGGGTGACAGGCGGATGCCGACCCGGTCGGCGCCCCACACGCTGATCACTGCGTCCGTCACTTCAAGCGTCAGGCGCGTGCGGTTCTCGATGCTGCCTCCATAGGCATCGGTGCGGTGATTGGTGCCGTCGCGCAGGAATTGATCGAGCAGATAGGCATTGGCGCTGTGCACCTCGACGCCATCAAAACCTGCCGCTTTCGCGTTGATCGCGGCTTGGCGATAATCCTCGATAATGCCGGGGATTTCGGCGAGCTCCAGCGCCCGCGGGACGACGAAGTCCTGCGGGCCTTCATAGGTAAAAGCGTGGCCCTGCAGCCCGATCGCGCTCGGCGCGACGGGCAGCCCGCCGCCGGGCTGCAGCGAGGGGTGCGACAGCCGCCCGACATGCCAGAGCTGCAGCATCATCCGCCCGCCTGCGGCATGGACGGCATCCGTCACGCCGCGCCAGCCGTCGATCTGCGTCTGGCTGTAAATGCCGGGCGCCCCGGCATAGCCCTTGCCCTGTTGCGAGATATGCGTGGCTTCCGAGACGATCAGCCCGGCGGTCGCGCGCTGGGTATAATAGGTCTGCTGGAGCGCGTGCGGCGCATCGTCGGCATTGGCCCGCGTGCGCGTCAGCGGCGCCATGACAATGCGGTTGGGGGCTTCGATCGCGCCGTAACGGATCGGCTGGAACAGGGGATCATTGGTCATCGGAAAAATCATCCTTCGGCTGGGGTGGGCGTGGGGGTGAAAACGGGTCGGATCAGGCCAATCGCGGTCAACAGGCCGATCGTCGCCAGCGCGGCGCCGGTCCATTCGACCGGGGATGGCAAGGCCCTGGTGATGACGATGCTGACGATCAGGGTAGCGGCAGGGACGATGGCGGGAAACAGCCCGGCCTTGGCCGCACCCAAATGGCGGACAGCGACACCAAAAGCGATGACGGCAAGCACGCCCGACAGCGCGCCCTGCACAATCAACTGCGCGGCCAGGGTCTGGGGCGGCAGCGCGGCAATCCGGCTCAGATCGCCGAACACCAGCATGGCCGGCACGATGACGAGCGCAGAGACGGTCGACACGGCGGCGGTCACCGCAACGGCGCCGAGCTGCCAGCGCTTGAGCAAAATGGTAAAACCCGTCCAGCTAAGCCCGGCCGCAACGAACAGCAGGTCGCCGATCCACACCGGGCCGCCGCGCATCGCGCTTGCATGACTGGCGATGACGGCAAGCCCGGCAACGATCAGCCCGACGCCGACCAGCTTGTCAGGCGTCATCCGCTCCTTGAGCAAAAGCGCCGCCGCCAGCATCGACGCCAGCGAGATAGTCGATGGCTGGATCACTGCGCCATGGGCGAGCGGGGCGAAGGCATAGCCGCCAGTGCTCAACAGGATGAAGGGTGGCCCGGCCAGCACGCTCAGCATCGCCGCGCGTCGCCAGCCGACCCCGGCCAGGGTCAGCGGATTGTTGTGCAACAGCCAGGGCAGCATGATTGCCGCCGCCGTGCCGAAGCGGAGCAGGGCAAAGTCGCGGGGCATCAGGCCGGCTGCGGTGCCCGACTTGGCGAAGACGAGATAGGTCGCCCAGATCAGCGCGGCGGCAATGCCGGCGGCGATGCCGATCAGCGCAGGGGAGGCAGCAAAAGGAGCCCCGCCACGCCACTCGTCCCGGGGGGATACGGTGAGGGTCATGGCGAGGCTCCAGTTATGCCCGGCGTCGAAGGGGAGGCGACGCCGGGCGGGGGAGGGGACTTAGGCAGCCATCGCCGTGGTCAGCGCCGGCGCGGCGGGGAAATCGACCGGCACGCGGGTGGTGGCGTGCAGATAGTTGGTGACGGTCTTGTCGCCGATCGTGACAATCACATCGACCAGATTTTCCTTGGTCCAGCCAGCCGCAAAGAACGCCTCGACCAGCGCCTGATCGGCATGGCCGCGGTTGATCGCGATCGAGCGGGTCAGCTTGGCGAGCGCATCGAGCTTGGCGTCGAACGCGGCGCTGCCGCTGCGGATTTCAACGATCTGGCTGTCGGTAAAGCCGTTCATCTTGCCGAGCGCGGTGTGGGCAGCGAGGCAATATTCGCACTCGTTGACCTGGCTGACGACGAGATTGACGACTTCGCGCGACTTGGCGTTGATCGACGACTTGGCCGACTGCAGCGCCAGATAGGTGCCGAGCGCGTTTTCCGAATGGGCAAGCGTTGCATAAAGGTTGGGGACAAAGCCGAGCTGGCCCTGCAGCGCATCGAACAGCGCTTGGTTGGCGGGGCTGACGCTGTCGCGGGTGGGCACGGTGATGGCGGTCATGGTAACATCCTTTCTCTGGGCGGCGGGATGCCGTGCCCGTTAGATGCCCCGTCCAACGACCAATGAGCAGACGCGCGTTGCGCATATGATCCATGCCTGGCGGGAATGGATGATGGCGTGCGGGGCGGGAATGCCCGCGCCGCCGCGACAACGCTGGCCGACACGAGGGGAGCAAGGCCGCGTTCTCGTCCAAGACACCGCAATGAGCTTTTCTCGCTGGACCCGGTGCCCATCCATTCGGCACGGAAGGTTCCCCGCGCCATAAATGATGATTGTCCTGCGTTTCGCAGGAGATGGTGACCCCTACGGGAATCGAACCCGTGTTTCAGCCGTGAAAGGGCCGCGTCCTAGACCGCTAGACGAAGGGGCCATGCCGGGTGGCAGAGCGCGCCCCTATACTGGCTTTGCCGGGCGGGTCAAGCTGGCTCGGCGGCCCTTTTGTGGCAGACGGCTTGCAGCTTGTTGCCATCGGGATCGCGGACATAGGCCGCGTAATAATGGGCGTGGTAATGCGGGCGCAGGCCGGGTGTGCCTTCACAGCTGCCGCCGTTCGCCAGGGCGGCGGCGTGGAACGCATCGACCGCCGCACGGTTGGGCGCCAGCAACGCGGCATGCGGGCCATTGCCGGGGGCAGGGGCGCCGCCATCGAACGGGCGGACGATGAACAGTTTCGGCCCGTCGAGCGTGCCGAACACGATCGCGCCGTCCAGCTGAAATGGCTCGCTCAGGCCGAGCGCCGCCATCACTGGCGCATAGAAATGGCGGGAGCGGGCAAAGTCACTGGTGCCGAGCGTGATGTGGCTGAACATGGCGATACGCCTCCTACCCCAAGGCTAGTCCGCCCAGGCGGCATCGTCGAGGTGAAGCTCGGCGCTGTTGCGGCCATTCCACTCGTCGATCCGCGCCCGCCCGGCAATCCACAGGCGCCGGTGGCGGGCAGCGCCCATCAGCGCGGCGCCCAGCGCGCTATCGGCCTGGCGGAAGGCGACGGTCTTGATCGAGCGGCCATCATCGCCGGCTACTACCGCGCGGACATGGCCGTTGCCGACAATATCGGCCTTCACCACCCGCACTGGCCCTGCGGCGATGCGCGGCGCGGGCCAGCCCATGCCATAGGGGCCAGCAGCCTCCAGCGCGTCGACCAATTGCGGGGTAATGCCGCCGGGCGCGATCAGCGCGTCGACGAGCAGCGCACGGCCGTCAGCCGCGTTGGTGACGGCTAAGGCCAGCCGTTCCTCGAGAAAATCGCTCAGCGCGTCGACGCGGTCGGCAGCGATGGTCAGCCCCGCTGCCATTGGGTGGCCACCTCCGGCGATCAACAGCCCCTGGTCCTTGGCCGATAGCACGGCGGCGCCAAGATCGACCCCCGCGACCGACCGGCCCGAACCCTTGCCAATCCCCGCTTCATCGAGCGCGATGACGATGGCGGGGCGACCGAATTTTTCCTTGAGCCGCCCGGCAACGATGCCGATCACACCCGGGTGCCAGCCACTGCCCGCCGCAATGATGACCGCGCGGTTGGCCTGACGATGCGCCACCTCTTCGGCCTGTTGCTGGACCATTGCCTCAATCGCGCGGCGCTCTTCGTTGAGCCGGTCAAGCTCGGCGGCGATGGCGCGGGCTTCGGCGGGGTCGGTGGTGGTGAGCAGGCGCACGCCAAGATCGGCCTTGCCGACGCGGCCGCCCGCGTTGATGCGCGGCCCCAGCGCAAAGCCCAGATCGGTGGCGGTAGGCGCGCGGGTAAGGCGAGCGGCCTCGGCGAGCGCCGCCAGGCCGACATTGCCGCCGCGCGCCATCACTTTCAGCCCCTGCGCCACGAACGCGCGGTTGAGGCCCTTGAGCGCCGCCACATCAGCCACCGTTCCGAGCGCGACGATGTCGAGCAGATCGAGCAGGCGGGGCTCGGCGCGCTCGCCGAAATAGCCGCGCGCGCGCAACAGCCTGAGCAGCGCGGCGCCAAGTAGAAAGGCAACGCCGACCGCCGCGAGATGGCCATGCGCCGCGCCTTCCGCCTCATCGAGCCGATTGGGATTGACCAGCGCATGCGCGACCGGCAGCGCGGGCAGGCATTTGTGGTGATCGACCACGATCACGTCGATGCCTTCGTTCGCCGCCATTGCCAGCGCATCGAATGCCTGGGCGCCGCAATCGACGGTGACGATCAACCGCGCGCCCTCTGCTCCCAGCCGCACCAGCGCTTCGCCCGAGGGGCCATAGCCCTCCATCAACCGGTCGGGGATATAGGGGCGTGCGGCGATGCCGAGCGCGCGCAGCAAGAGGATGAGCAGCGCGGCAGAGGTCGCGCCATCGACATCATAATCGCCAAAGATCGCGATCGACTCGCCCGCCATCACGGCATCGGCAAGGCGGGCGGCCGCCTTGTCCATATCGCGGAAGATTGAGGGGTCGGGCATGAAGGCGCGAATGCTGGGGTGGCGATGCGCGTCGAGGTCGTCGCGCCCCACGCCACGCGCGAGCAGCAATTGCGTGGTCAAGTCGTCGGGGCTGAGTGCCGCGTCCCGCCCATCCGCCGCCAGCGCGCGCCAGCGCCAGGGTTGGTCAAGGATCGAACGGTGAATGTTGAGCAGGGGTGGGGTCACCTATTCTCGACTAAGAGCAGTCTGGGTGAAAAGAAACTCCCGTTCGTGTCGAGCTACGTCGAGACACGCGCGGATTACGCTGCCAGGTCTCCCGTCCCTCGACCGCGCTCGGGACGACCGGCGTTTCCAGCGTATTGCGCCGTTTTTCGGCGGCAACCCTTATGCCGACAGCCGTGCCTCGCCCCAATGCCCCAGCGCCCCAACGTCAAACAGCTTCTGGGCAAGCAACACCGCCGCCGGTGCATTGGCGGCGGTGGCGTCAGCGCCCATCGCGGTCGCCAGCGCCGGGTGGCGGTTGATCGCCGATCCGCCCACCATCACCCGCACGGCCTTGTTCTGTGAATGAAGGCGGACGAGCGCGATGGCGTGCTTCAGATCCTCGGCCAGCGAGTCGGTACCGAGCGACAGGGCAACGACCGCGAACCATTGGCTGTCGACCGCGTCGCACAAGCTGTCAAAACTGGCGGTATGATCGCTCTCGACCGTCCAGCGATTGGCCTCGAGCAGCTGCTCGATCATCGCGAGCCCCAAATAATGCTGCTCGCCCGGGGCCGTCGCGAGCAAAATGGTCCGCCGCGCCGAGGGAGCAGGTGCGCGATAGGTCGCGTTGCCGACCGCGAGCAGCTTTTGCAGCCGCGCGACGCCCAGCGTTACGTCGATGAAATCGCATTCGTCGCGATGCCACATCTCACCCAGCAATTCGGCGGCGGGCGCGAGCAGCTCGATGAACAGCGTCTCGCCGCTGATGCCGCGATGGCGCAGCGCGCCGACATAGGCAGCCGCCGCCTCGCTATCCGATCCCAGCACGATATGGGCGAGCTCGTCGATATTGGCCTCGGTCGGGTGGATATCGGCAATCATCTCGGCCAGCGGCACGTCGGCGTGCAGGCGGACGAGATGCGGGATGATATTGTCGGCGATGATCGCGGCAAGCTTGGCACGGCGATCATGAATGTCCTCGCGCACCGCGATTCGCGGGGCGACATAGCGACGTTCGAGCGACCGAAGGCTACCTCGATCGAGCCGGAACAACTCCCTCATCCGCGTCGCCAAGGCCATTTGGCTCTCTCCTAGCGGCGCTGATGATATCGCTAATCCAGCTGCTTGTCGCGCTTTATCCGATGATAGGACCAGACTGGCCTCGATTTTGTCGCAAAAGCGCCGTTATTTGATCCAGTTGCCTTCGCGGAACCATTTGGTGACGACATATTTCACACCCCGCACGACTGGCATGCCTTCGTGCAGGGTCAATTGGTTGGGGCTGCCGTCAGCCGCCATATTGTTCCAGATCAGCAACAGCCCCTTTTTGGGCGCCACCTTGATGCCGGCGGTGGGAAACCAGGTCGCGCCGCCTTCGTCGACATTGTTGAGGTAGATCATCGCGGTCCAGGTGCGTTGGCCGCCTTCCAGTTTGACTTGCTGCCAATATTGCTGGTCTTCGTAAAAGAAATCATGATGCGCGCGGAAATGCTGGCCCGGGGCGTAACGCTGGCCCTGCATCGTCTCGCCCTGTTTGGGCGGGATGCCGAGCAGGACGGCAATGCCCTCGTCCACCGGCCGCACATCGGGCGACCAGCGGTCCATGTCGCAGCTCTCGCTGGTGCGGAATCCGTAATCGGGCCGATCGCTGAGCAGAGTGGACGGGCGGCGGTGCGCGTCGATCATGCTGATCAGCAAATCGCAGCGCGCGTCATCAAGGAAATTGTCGCAGTAGAAAACTTGCGTACCGGGGATGGGGACCGCCGTCACCGCCGGGTTGGCGGCAAGCCGTGCGGCGACCTGGCGCCCTATCTCGGCGCGCAGCTTGCTGGGACCGTTTGCTTTCTTAAAAATCGCCATGACGGCAAAAGCATTCGGGGTGGCTCCGCCAAAATGCAAGAGCGGAAAGAATAGGGGGCCAGCGCCGTGGCGCCGGTCCCCCGCATCGTCTTGCCTTCGCCCTTACCAGAAAATGTCGTACACCACGTCGACGACCTGACCGGTATAGATGTTCACTAGCAAGGCATCGTCATAATAACGGACCCAGCGATAGGGGCCATAGGCAGGCGGCAACCGGTAATAGAACGGGTCGCTGATCCAGTAATTTTCACCGTAGAGAATGGCGTCGAGGGTAAAGCCGATGCTGAACCGGCGATAGCCATAGCCCCAGCCATAAGGCGCGTAATAACGCGGCAGGTGGTAAAGCTGGCGGTTATAATCGCGATAGCCGTGCCAGTCATATTGCCGGTCGCGCCGCCAATCATTGTTCCAGCGGCGGTCGCCATCGCGGTCGCCATAATAGCCGCGGCCGTCATTATAATAGCCACGCCCGCCGTCCCGATTTTCGCGCCAGTGATTGTCGCCGGGCCAGCCATCCCGCCCGCGCTGGGCATCGGTGGTGCCGCGCCAGCCCTGGTTGGCCAGGCCGCCCTGGTCGCGATTGCCGTCGCCGCGCCCGCGATTCCAGTCACCGCCGTCGCGCCGATGATCATCGCGGGCGTCGCCACGCCATCCCTGCTGTGGCTGGGCCAGGGGCGGGGAAGGGGGCGGGGCCTGAACGACCGGCGGCCGATCCCCTCCACGCCAGCCCTCGCCCCGATCGCCACCGCCGCGCCAATTGGGGTTGCCCTGATAGGCCGGGGTGTTGAACCGCGGCGGTTGGGCCTGAGGCTGGGGTTGAGGCTGAACCGGCGGCTGGAATTGCGGGCGCTGAAATTGCTGCGGCTGCTGCTGCGGCGGCGCCTGAAACTGAGGCCGCTGGAACTGGGGTTGCTGGGTCGGCTGGCCCTGCGGGCGGAACTGGCCGCGATCGCCGCCACGGTTCCAGCCACCCCGGTCACCTTCTTCATGGTGCGGTACTTCCTGCTGCGCCATGGCGACTGACGGAGTCAGGCCGGCTGTGGCGAGCAGCGCAATCAAGATCATCTTACGCATGTTTTCCTCCTCCAGCGCAACCGGAACCCCCGACTTTGCTGATGAGGCCTGAATAGGCGCGTGTCGATGAGCCGTTTCTGAATTCGCCTGTCAGCAATGCGAAAGGATTTGGCAGGGTCGGCCGTTATTTTGGCCGCGCAGGCGCCAGCGCTGGCACTTGCCGGGCTGCCTCGGCGGGATCGGTGCCGGGCCGCGCGCCGACCGCGACGGTTTCCTCGCCCGCTGCAATGCGCCCGGCGCGCTGGATCGCCTCGATCAGCCGGGGATAAATGCCGCAGCGGCAGATATTGGGGATCGCCGCCTCAATCGCTTCCTCGCTCGGCGACCGGTTCTTTTTGATCAGCACCGCCGCCGCCATGATGATGCCGGGGATGCAATAGCCGCATTGCGGCACGTTGTTGGCGATGAATGCCTGTTGCACCGGGTGGTCGCGCTCCCGCGACAGCCCTTCGATGGTGGTGACAAAGGTGCCCTCCGCCGCCGCGATCGTCATCTGGCAGGATTTGACCGCATTGCCATCGACATCGACGGTGCATGCCCCGCAGGCGCCATTGCCGCAGCCATATTTGATGCCGGTGAGGTTGGATGCGTCGCGCAGCGCCCATAGCAATGGGGTCTGCGGGTCCATCAGATATTCGACCGGCTGATTGTTGACGGTGAATTTAGTCATCCTGCCATCTCTGCCCCAAGCCCACCGTTCGTGTCGAGCGAAGTCGAGACACGGGGGCTATTGGCCCGTCCCTCGACTTTGCTCGGGACGAACGGGCGGTGGGCCAGGGTCGTCCTGCCCCAGCATCGGCGCGGCGCGATCGAGCGCGAGGCTGGCGTCCGAAAAGCGGATCGGCGTGCGCAGGCCTGGGAGCGGCTGGCCGTTACGGTCCAGCTGCAGCGCCATGCCGCGATGCAAGATTTGCGGATCGGCGAATGCCTGTTCGATGGTGTTGATCGGCCCTGCCGGGACGCCAGCTGCCTCCAGGGTTGCGAGCAGCCAGGCTTGCGGGTGCTGCGCCGTCGCCGCACGGATCGCCGCGAACAATGGCTCGCGATGCGCGATGCGGCCCTCATTGGTGGCGTAGCGCGGGTCGGCGCCCAGATCGCTCAAGCCCAGCGCCGCGCAGAAGCGCTGATACTGCCCGTCATTGCCCACCGCCAGGATGAACCAGCCATCGCTGCACGGGAAAACCGCATAGGGCGACACGTTCATATGCGCATTGCCCACCCGCTGCGGGCTCTCGCCGCTGACGAAGTAATTAAGCGCCTGATTGGCGAGCACGCCCGTCATCGTATCGAGCAGTGCCATGTCGATCTGCTGGCCCTTGCCCGTCTGCGCGCGCTGGATCAGCGCGGCCTGGATCGCGACGACGGCATAAACGCCGGTGAAGATATCGGCGATCGCGACGCCTGCCTTTTGCGGCGCGCCATCGGGCTCGCCGGTGATCGACATGAAGCCCGACAGCCCCTGGATGATGTAATCATATCCAGCGCGGTGCGCATAAGGCCCGTCCTGACCGAAGCCAGTGATCGAGCAATAGATGAGGTGCGGATGGTCGGCGGCGAGCGACGCATAATCCAGGCCGAATTTGGCCAGCCCGCCGACCTTGAAATTCTCGATGACGATATCCGCCTCGGCGATCAGCGCGCGGACGCGGGCAAGATCCTCCAGCTTGCGGAAATCGGCGACGATCGACCGCTTGCCGCGATTGCAGGCATGGTAATAAGCGGCATCGCGGCTGCCGTCGGGATTGGTGACGAAGGGCGGGCCCCAGATGCGCGTATCATCCCCCTCGGGGCTTTCGACCTTGATCACCTCAGCGCCC
>JBOFDB010000502.1:0-4986 GCA_051646545.1 Sphingomonas sp. | reverse complement strand
TCCCCCCCGTCACCTCATATCCCGGCCGCCCGCCGAGCACATAGCCAAGCGTCGACTTCCCCGCCCCATTCGGCCCCATGATCGCATGCACCTCGCCCGCATTCACGGTGAGGGACAGGCCCTTGAGAATCGGCTTGTTATCTATCGAGGCGTGGAGGTTTTCAATTTTGAGCATTTTTGAACCACTTTAAATTCATCGCTTTTAGAAAAGCAGGATCGTTCGCCGGAAACCCGCTGGCAGTTCCAATCACGGCGTCGATCCCACAACGCGGGCAAACTGCGGTCCATGGATCGGGGCGGGTCGCAAAATATCCAGCGGTTTCTTGGAACCATTCCAAGATAATTGCTGGTTCAAATACCAACTCGCAAGAAAAGCAACCGCAAGCCTGACTGCGAAGAATTTCATCGCGATGTCCGGCACAATGAGTATGAGCACGGATCAATTCATCCGCACTATCCGGATCGGGCCAACCAGCGACGTCAAACCGGATATCGCTCACCCCACGCTCCCCTCAAGCGAAATCCCGAGCAGCTTCTGCGCCTCGCCCGTCACAAGCCATCCGTCACCCCGGCCTTGTGCCGGGGTCCACTTCGCCCCCCGCAATGCCGTCGGTTGGGGCGCGGTGGATGCCGGAACAAGTCCGGCATGACGGCGAAGTGGTGACTGGCTGGCGCAGGCGCGATAGCTACGCTCAATCGCCTCTAGCTTATCCCTAAACTCGATGTACCGGTGGCCTTGCTCCAGCGAAGGATAGTGATCCTGCTCAGCAACCAATTCGCGGATGGAGCGAATACGGTGAGCCTCGGGCATCGACGCGAGCAGATGACGTACGGCACGATCCCGCCGGCCCGCCGCGTCGCGGCACGCCCCGCTCGGCACCGGCGCAACCAAAGCCAGCGTCGCCGCACCAAGCCCGATGGAGAACGCCAAATGGTTCACCCCACGCTCCCCTCAAGCGAAATCCCAAGCAGCTTCTGCGCCTCGACCGCGAATTCCATCGGCAGCTGCTGCAGCACCTCGCGGGCAAAGCCATTGACGATCAGCGCCACCGCTTCCTCTTGCCCCAGCCCGCGCTGCATTGCGTAGAACAGCTGGTCGTCGGAAATCTTCGACGTCGTCGCCTCGTGCTCGATCTGCGCCGAGGGATTGCGCACCTCGATATAGGGCACGGTGTGCGCGCCGCACTGGTCGCCGAGCAGCAGGCTGTCGCACTGGGTGAAGTTGCGCACGCCCTCCGCGGTCGGCGCGACACGCACCAAGCCGCGATAGGTGTTGTCCGATCGCCCCGCGCTGATCCCCTTGGAAACGATGGTCGAACGCGAGCCCTTGCCCAGATGGATCATCTTGGTGCCGGTGTCGGCCTGCTGGCGGTTGTTGGTCACCGCGACCGAATAGAATTCGCCGACGCTGTTCTCCCCCGCCAGCACGCAGCTGGGGTATTTCCAGGTGATCGCGCTGCCCGTTTCGACCTGCGTCCAGCTAACCTTGCTGTTCTTGCCTTGGCACAGCGCGCGCTTGGTCACGAAATTATAGATGCCGCCCTTGCCCTGCTCGTCGCCGGGATACCAATTCTGCACGGTCGAATATTTGATCTCGGCATCGTCGAGCGCGACCAGTTCCACCACGGCGGCGTGGAGCTGGTTCTCGTCGCGCATCGGCGCGGTGCAGCCTTCGAGGTAGGACACATAAGCGCCCTTGTCGGCGACGATCAGCGTGCGTTCGAACTGGCCGGTATTTTCGGCATTGATGCGGAAATAGGTGGAAAGCTCCATCGGGCAGCGCACGCCTTCGGGAACATAGACAAAGGTGCCGTCCGAAAAGACCGCGCAGTTAAGCGCCGCGAAGTAATTATCATGCTGCGGCACCACCTTGCCAAGCCAGCGCTTCACCAGCTCCGGATAGTCGCGGATCGCCTCGCTGATCGAGCGGAAGATGACGCCGGCTTCCTCCAGCTCTTTGCGGAACGTGGTCGCGACCGAAACCGAGTCAAACACCGCATCGACCGCCACCTTGCGCGCGCCCGCGACGCCCGCCAGCACTTCCTGCTCGGCGATGGGGATGCCGAGCTTTTCGTAGGTCCGGCGGATTTCGGGGTCGAGCTCGTCGAGGCTGGCGATTTCCGCCTTCTTCTTGGGCTCGGCGTAATAATAGGCGTCCTGATAATCGATCGGCGGGATGCTGAGCTTCGCCCAATCGGGCGTCGGCATCGTCAGCCACAGCCGATAGGCCTTCAGCCGCCAGTCGAGCATCCATTCGGGCTCATTCTTCTTGGCCGAGATATAGCGGATCGTGTCTTCGCTCAGCCCCTTGGGCGCGAAGTCCTGCTCGATATCGGTGGCGAAGCCCCACTCATATTTCTTGTTGGCGGCGGCAATCGCCTCGGCATTCTTGGTGGCCATATCTTATGCTTCCATCACCGTTCGGGCTGAGCTCGTCGAAGCCCGGTCCTTGTTAGCAACGGACGACGTAAAGGACGGCCCTTCGACAAGCTCAGGGCGAACGGATGCGAGAGAGGCCAAACTCACCCCCGCCAGCGCGCCCTTGACTGCGCCGTTGACGACGTTCCAGTGCGGCTTGACGTGGCAGCTTTCCTCGATCGCGCAATCGTGCCGCCCCTGCTCGACGCACGCCGTCATCGCAATCGGCCCTTCGACCGCCTCGATAATGTCGGCAAGGCTGATCGCCGCTGCCGGCCGCGCCAGGCGAAAGCCACCGCCGGTGCCGCGCGCGCTTTCGATCAGCCCCGCGCTCGACAAGCGGCTGACCAGCTTCTGCACCGTCGGCAAGGGAATGCCGGTGTCATCGCTCAGCATCGTCGCATTCAGCCGCCCGCTAACGCCGCAATGGCGTGCGGCCGCGGTCATCATCACGACGGCATAATCGGCTTGGGCAGTCAGGCGCATCGGGTCCAATCGGAGTGATTCGTTCCGATTGGGCATGTGGGCGCTTGGGCCGCTCGCGTCAACCGCCCGTGGTGATCGTCACATCGGCCATGATTTCGCCGGAAATCGCCTCCAGCGCGGCGCTGACCGCATCGGGATCGACGCCATCGGGCACCAGCAACGCCGCCCGCGCCCGGAATAATCGCTCGCCCGACCAGGCGCCCGGCTCGGCCGAGGTCTCCAGCGCCTCGATATTGACGCCCAGCCCGGCGAGCACGCTGGTGACGTCGCGGACGATGCCGGGTCGGTCGGCGCCGACCAGTTCCAGCGACAAAGGATGTCCGGCGGGGGCATGGTGCGGCGCGGTGGGTGCCAGCGTGACGGTCAATGTCGCGGGATCAATGGCATGAACCGCCGCGTCGAGCCGGGCGACGTCGCCTTCCGCAATCTCGACGAGCACGGCGCCGACATATTTGCCGCCCAGCCGCGCCAGCTGGCTTTCCAGCCAATTGCCGCCGGCGCCCTGCACCGCTTCGGCCAGCGCGGCGGTCAGGCCGGGGCGGTCGCTGCCCAGCGCGGTCAGGATCATCGTGGCGGTCATGGCGGCTCCTTTCTTTATCGCGCCCGACAGTTGCACAGTCGCGGGGTTAGCGCCACAGCGCGCGCCATGGCCGATCCTTTAGCCCTTTACGTCCATTGGCCGTTTTGCGTGTCGAAATGCCCTTATTGCGACTTTAACAGCCATGTCCGCGCCAGCGTCGACCAGGCGCGGTGGCGCGACGCGCTGCTCGCGGATCTGGCGCATGAAGCACGGTTGACGGCGGGGCGCCCGGTCGCCTCCATCTTTTTCGGCGGTGGCACGCCTTCGCTGATGCCGCCCGAAACGGTCGCGGCGGTCATCCAGGCGGCGGAGCGGGCATGGGGCCTTGCGCCGGCGTGCGAGATCACGCTGGAGGCAAACCCCTCTTCGGTTGAGGCGGCGCGCTTTGCCGATCTGGCGGCGGCGGGGGTCAACCGTGTGTCGCTGGGGCTGCAGGCGCTTGACGATGCGGCGCTGACCTTTCTCGGCCGCGCGCATGACGTGGCGGAAGGCCTCGCCGCGCTGGCGACAGCGCAGCAGCATTTCGCCCGCGTCAGTTTTGACCTCATCTACGCGCGGCCCGGCCAGTCGCTGGCGGCGTGGGAAGCGGAACTCGCCCGTGCGCTGAGCTTCGGCACCGAACATCTGTCGCTTTACCAGCTCACCATCGAGCCGGGCACGCGCTTTGCGACCGAGGCAGCGGCGGGGCGGCTGGCGCTGCCCGACGAGGACTTGGCCGACGACCTGTTCCACACGACGCGGGTGATGACGGCGGCGGCGGGGCTGCCCGCCTATGAAATCTCCAATCATGCGCGGTTGGGGGCGGAGAGCCGCCACAACCTAACTTATTGGCGGATGGGCGATTATGTCGGCATTGGACCCGGCGCGCATGGCCGACGCGGCGGGGTGGCGACGGTGCGCCATAAAAAGCCCGAAAACTGGCTGGCGGCGGTGGCGGCGCATGGCCATGGCATCGCCGAAGAGGATCGGCTGGCGCCCGTCCAGCGCCTGACCGAGGCGCTGGTGATGGGCCTGCGCACGCGGGAGGGGGTTGCCCTCGACCGGCTGGCGGCGCTGGGCGAGGTCACCCTCGATCAGGTAATCGACTGGGCGGCCGCACACCGGTTGGCGGCGGCGGGGCTGATTGAGTTGGCGGACGGGCGGCTAAGCGCGACCGAGACGGGAATGCCAGTGCTCAATGCGATTTTGGGGGAGTTGGCGGCAACCTGATCCTCCCCCGCCAGGGGGAGGTGTCGCGCCAGCGACGGAGGGGGAGGAAAATCCCCCGATAGCGTCGATGTCCTCCCCCTCCGTCACGCGTTCCGCGTGCCACCTCCTCCTGGCGGGGGAGGACTGACCCATTCTACCGCCCAAAGCCGTTCGGCGCAGGGGAGACCACGATCGTGCCGCTCGGGCGCACTTCCTGCACTTCCAGCGCGCGCTCGGCCATGCCGTCGCGGGTGAAGCGGAAAGCGCCGTCGATACCGGCGAAACCGCCCGGGTCGCGCAGGCGGCTTTCGGGG
>JBOFDB010000458.1:0-1101 GCA_051646545.1 Sphingomonas sp. | reverse complement strand
CGATCGCCCGGGCGACTTCGGCGCAGCAGTCGCGGGTGACCAGCGCGTTGAGCCGCGCGGAGAGCTGGCCTTCGCTTTCCCCCGGAAAAGCGGCATAGAGCGCGACGGCAATAACCAGCCCGAGCACGCGGTCACCGAGAAATTCGAGCCGCTGGTAATCACGCCCGCCCGCGCCGCTGCTGTGGCTGCCATGCGTCAATGCTTCAGTGAACAGCGCGGCATCAGCGGGGATATAGCCAATGATGCTGTGCAGGTCAGGTTCTGCCATGGTCAGAAGCCTTCGCCGATCCGGTCCCAGCGGGCGGCGCTGAACCAGCTGAGCGGGTTGCTCCAGCTGGCCGAACCATCGGTCGCAAAGATCGTGAACCATGCTTCGCCGACGATATTGTCCATGGGCACGATGCCGATGCCGCCACCTTCGACCGCCGGAAAGCGGCTGTCATAGCTGCGGTCGCGATTGTCCCCCATCAGGAAGACATGGCCAGCGGGCACTTCGTAGATGCCCGTCGTGTCGGCATCCCCCACGATCAGGTCGAGCACGTCATAGCTGCGCCCGCCGGGCAGTGTTTCGCGGTAGCGCGGATAGCGGCAGCTTATCGCCGTGCCACCACGCAGAACCTCGAAATTCTCGCGGAAACAGGGGTTGCCGAACGACGCCTCGACCTTATTCGGGGTCACGGGAATGACCAGATCGGCGATGCGGCGGCGCGGGATGGCGCGGTCATTCACGAACACGATGCCGTCGATCACCTGAATGCGGTCACCGGGCAGGCCGATAACGCGCTTGATGTAATCCTGGCTCGCGGTTGGCGGGGCGCGGAAGATGACCACGTCGCCGCGATCAGGCAGGCTGCCGAGCAGGCGTCCGGCGGGCAGGTCCGGGCTGAACGGCAAGCTGTGGCGCGACCAGCCATAAGCGGCGCGATTGGCGAACAGATAGTCGCCAATGAGCAGGCGTGGCTGCATCGATTCCGACGGGATGTTGAACGAGGAGAGGAATAATATCCGCACGATGGCGACAATGATGACGAGCTTGACCAGAAAGGCGAGGAAGCCTTCGTCATCGCTGGCGGTTTCAGCGGGGGCCGCCGGGTCGGTATT
>JBOFDB010000168.1:0-2156 GCA_051646545.1 Sphingomonas sp. | reverse complement strand
ACGCCCGGCTTTCCGCCGAAACGCGCGACCGGATCGGCGTCGTGCACGGTGCGGGCGTGACAATGCGGGCACTGGTCGACGACATTCTCGACGTCGCCAAGATGGAAACCGGCAATATGACGATCGAGGAGGCGCCGTTCGATCTGTCCGCGATGCTGACCGACATGGCGCGGATGTGGCAGGACCAGGCAACCACCAAGGGCATCGCCTTTGACATGCAGGCGGATGACTGCCCGCGCCTGATTATTGGCGATGCCGCCCGCTTGCGGCAAATCGTGTTCAACCTGATGTCCAACGCCCTGAAATTCACCAAGGCGGGCCGTATTACGCTTAGCGCTGCAGTATCTGGCGAGCGGCTGTCCATCGCGGTCAGCGACACCGGCATCGGCATTCCCGCCGAAAAACAGGAATTGATCTTCGAATCTTTCCGTCAGGGCGATGCGGGGACGACGCGCCAATTCGGCGGAACGGGGCTGGGGCTTTCCATCTGCCGCAATCTGGCGCGCGCCATGGGCGGCGATGTAACGGTATCGAGCCAGCCAGGCGAAGGGTCGACCTTCACGCTTGACATTCCGCTGGTGCTGGCCCCGCAAATTGCCCGGCCGACAGAAGCGATATCGGACGGGTTGGCACTGCTTGTCGTCGATCGCAACCCGATCACCCGCAGCATGCTGAAAGCGTTGCTGGCGCCGCGCGCCGGGGAGGTTGCCGCCGCGGGAACGATGAGCGAGGCGCTTGCCCTGCTCGGCAATCAGCCGGTCGCCCGGATCATGATTGATGGCGCCGTGTTGCTGGAGGCTGCCGATGACGCGTCAGGCGGCGCCATCCCCGACGAACTGCTGCAGCTCGCGACGTCGCACGGCGCGGGGATCATTTTGCTGCTGGCGGCCGATCACCCGCTCCACGAGGCGACCGTGCCCGCCCCGGTCGAACGCGTGATCACCAAACCGATTGCAGGTGCGGCCTTGGTTGAAATGCTCTATCCATCGGCTGGGATGGGGGAGGACAAGGCGTCAGGGCTTGTCTCGCAGGCGGCATGACGCGATAGGGCGGTCGAGATGATGCAACGCGATCACGATACTGCGAGCGGCGAGCGGGTGTTCCGATGAACATCCTGTTTGTCGAAGACGACCCGATGAATCGGCGCGTCGTCAAGGATATGCTTGATGTCGCCGGCGCCGACATGATCGAGGCGCCCGATGCCGAAACCGGGTTGGCGCTGATCGACGCGCATAGCTTTGACGTCGTGCTGATGGACCTGCGCATGCCGGGCATGGACGGGCTGACCGCCATTCGTCGCATCCGTGAACGCGCCGATATCAAGGGGCAATTGCCGATCATCGTGGTGACGGCCGACGCCGGCGTCGGGCTGCGCGAACAATGCTTTAGCCATGGCGCCGATGAAGTGCTGTTCAAGCCCGTGGCAATGGATGCGCTGTTCGACGCGATTGGCAGGTTGATGGCGCGCAGTGCCAATGGTGGCGGCCTGATCGGTTGATTGCAAGGGATTGTCAGGCAATATAGTCAGCGTTTTTGCTTCGCTGGCGAGGTTGGCTTGTCTGATACATTGCTTGACCGATTGCTAACCACGCTCGATATCGACGTTGAAGCATTTGCCGTTTGCGAGGTGTCGCAGGGGCGCAAACTGGTGGCGCGCGGCGTTCCCGAAATCGAAATTCATTATGTTTTGGCGGGCACTATGTATCTCGCCGTGCCGGGTCGGGCCATTGTCGAATGCCCGACCGGCAGCGTCATCATCGTGCCGCCGCGGACACCGCAAACGATTGGCGCTGATCCTGCCGATGGCGTTGAGTTGCTGGCGATCGACCATGCACGACGGCTCGATTCCGGTCTGGAGGAATTTGATGTCAGCGGCGGCGCGCCGAGCGACCTGCGGTTCGTCTGCGGACTGGTGCACGCCAATCTATCCGGCGCGTTCGGTCTGCTCGACGCGATCCGCGTGCCAATCGTTGAGAATCTGCCGGCGGATGACGGCATTCGTTCGTGTTTCCGGATGATGGCGGCGGAGCGGGATCGGCGCGGGGTCGGGTCGCGGGCACTGATGGGCTCGCTGATGAAGACGTGCCTGCTGATGGCGATACGCTGTCATCTCAATCGCGGCATTCATGAGTCGAGCCTGCTGCCCGCCCTGCGCG
>JBOFDB010000423.1:0-1122 GCA_051646545.1 Sphingomonas sp. | reverse complement strand
CGCGTCTACCTCGGCGCAGGCCCCGCCAGTGTCGCTACGCTTTCCGCGCCAGAGGCGCTCAACGAGGATACCGCGAACAGATTGTCGTCGATCGAAATGTTGGTCAGCACCGCGTCGGTTGCGGTCACGTCGCGCGATCCGGTCCAGTTGGCCTCGTCGGTGCGCCGCCAGTGGATGCGATATGTCGCGGCGCCGGGCACGGGCTGCCACTTTACATGCGTGTCAAAGCTGAGCGCGCCGTCGATCGTGACCGCAGAGGGTGCGGCGGGCGCGCTCGCCAGTCGGTGGACGGTGGCGATGTTGATCGCGGTGACTTTGGCCAGATAGGGGAAATCCATCTTGTCGATGGTGTCGCCATATTGGATGCCGTTTTCGGTGCGGATGTCCTGGTGCTGCTGCGTCCAGTTCTCGGCGCCGACCGAAAAGCGCACGGCGGGGTAGCCAAGTTTCAGGAACGGCTCATGGTCGCCGCCGCGGCCGAAACGATCGGGGCGGCGATCGACAAAGACGTCAAGCCCGCCGGGGATGTCGTTGGCAATGGCGTCGATTGTTTTGGCGAGCGCGCGGCTGGGGCCATCATCCTCGCCGCCATTGGCGCGGCGCGCGAGCTGTTCCTTCACATCCTCAGACGCGCGGATGCCTTCGGAAAACACCCGCACCCGGTCGGCGACGCGGATGCCATTCTGGCCCATCGTGTTGCCGACGATATCGTTGTTGAGCATTGCAGAGACGGTCCAGCCGCGTGCCTTGGCGTTTTCGGCGAGCAATTGCCCGCCCCACAACCCCTGCTCCTCGCCCGAGAAAATGGCGTAGATGATCGTCGCGTCGAATTTCTCTTTCGACAGGATGCGCGCCGCCTCCAGCACCAGCGCCACGCCCGATCCATCGTCATTGGCGCCGGGCGCGTCCTTGGTGGTGTCGAGCGTGTCGGAGCCGCGACTGTCAATATGCGCGCCGATGATGATGACGCGATTGGGATCGCGGCCATGCTGCACGCCGAGCACATCGACAATGTTGACGCCGTTGGGCGCGCGCGGCCCGGTAAATTCGCGGCCGATGCGCTCGACGGTGATGCAGCCGCACGCCTCGCCAATCTGATCAAGCTGATCCGCCGCCCAGGCC
>JBOFDB010000215.1:0-1418 GCA_051646545.1 Sphingomonas sp. | reverse complement strand
GCTCGCCCCGGTCGGGCAATTGTTCCGCTCGTTGAGCTGGATTGCCGGCGCATTGGCGCTGCTGCTGTTGTTTGCCAGCGGGGCGGTGGCGGTGCTGACTGTGCGCGGTGCGCTTGCCTCGCAGCGCGGAACCATCGATATCTTGCATCTGGTCGGCGCGACGGACGCCCAGATTGCCCGGCTGTTCCAGCGACAGGTTGCGCGCGATATGGCGGTCGGTGTGGCGTTGGGCGCCTTGGTGGCTCTGGTCCTCGCGGTGGCGATCGGCTGGCAATTGCAGGGGATTTCGGCCGGCCTATTGACCGGGTCCGGCGGCGGCTGGCTGGGTTCGCTCTGGCTGCTGCTGGTCGCCCCGCTGTTTGTCGTGCTGACCGTGCTGACGACCCGGTGGACGGTACTGCGCTCGCTCGGGGCTATGCCATGATCAAGCGCATTCTTGCGGGCCTTACGCTGTTGTGGCTGCTCGGTTTCGGCTGGTTCGCGCTGTTCCTGCCGCAGCCGCTGGGTGACTGGCGTACCGATGCCATCGTCGTCTTTACTGGCGGCCCGCACCGGATCGATCGCGCTCTTGATTTGCTGGAGGACGGGCAGGCGCGCCGGGTGCTGATCTCGGGCGTGGCGCCGGGGGTGCGCGCGGCCGAACTGGCGCGCGAGTATGACCGGCCGCAGACGCTGTTCGATTGCTGTGTCGCGCTGGGCCGTGAAGCGGTGGATACGCGAACCAATGCCACCGAAGTCGCGCGCTGGGTCGAACGGCGCGGCTATCACTCAATCCGGCTGGTGACCACCGACTGGCACATGCGCCGCTCGCGCTATGAACTGGGCCGGGTGTTCGGCAACGATGTGATCATCCTGACTGACGCCGTGCCGTCGCGCCCGTCGCTCAGCACATTATGGTTTGAATATAATAAATTAGTGTTGCGATGGATCGGGTCATGGATCGGGCTATAGTGCCAGATGCGGCCCGTCCGGCCCGCGGAACGGCGGCGACGCTGGTGGCGGGCGTGCGCACAATCATCTGGGTACCGGTCTTTTTTCTCGGCTCGCTGCTGATCGTTTTGATCGCGCTCGCTTCGTTGTTTATCGCCGACCGCTGGCTCAGAATTACCCCGCGCTGGTGGGCCTGGTGGCAACGCTGGACGGGCCGGGTGATCCTGCGCCAGCACGTCATTGTCGAAGGGGTGATGCCCGCTGATCCCGCTTTGGTGGTGATGAAGCATGAGGCGATGTTTGAGACCATCGACATCATGCTGCTGCTCGACCGCCCGGTGGCCTTTGCCAAGCGCGAGCTGTTCGGCATTCCGCTGTGGGGCACGCTCGCGCGGCATTATGGTCTGATCGCGATTGACCGCAGCGGCGGTGCGGCGGCGCTCCGCCATATGTTGGGCGAAGCGCAAACGGCGCGCAGCGAAGGGCGA
>JBOFDB010000463.1:0-2024 GCA_051646545.1 Sphingomonas sp. | reverse complement strand
GGCGCGCACCGTCGTGGTGATGTCGCGCGCCGTCGTGGTCGTCATGGCGACAAGATCGGGGGAGACGGGCGCCGCTGCGGTGATGACCGGGGTTCGATCGGGCGCGCGCCAGGCGCTCGCCGCTCCTTCCGAATCAGCGCGCGCGAGGCCGACATCGGGCCATTGCTTGCCTGATGGCCGCTCGCGATACAGCGGCGCGCGCTGGGCGCCGACGACAGTGTCGATCATCGCGTCGAGGAACCGGGCGATGCGCTGGGTCCAGGGCTGTTTGGTGGGATCGACCAGCGCGAAATTCTCGACGCCGAGCGCGCGGCTGTCGGCCACCGGGCGGTTGGCATTGTCATACAGGCGGATGCGCGCGCCGGTATCATGCGCCAGCCGCACCAGCAGTGCCGGGCGCTCAGCGGGCGAGACCGAGGCAATCGCACTCGCCATCACGCGCACTTCGCGCCGCGCGCGCTCCAGCCGATAATCAAGGATGCGGCTGCGATACGAATCGAGATAGAAAAATCCGCCCGCCAGCATGGCCAGGGCGAAGATGTTGACCGCCAAAATCCGTCGCGTCAGCGATACCCGGCCCGACCAGCGCAGCGAAAGGTCGCCCTCGCGCGGCGGCTCGTCAATCTTCGGAGAATCGATATCCGGCGCCATAAAGCGTTTCTATTGCGTCGAATTCAGGATCGACCTCACGGAATTTGCGCCGAACGCGCTTGATGTGGCTGTCGATCGTGCGGTCATCAACGTAAATATCGTCTTGATACGCGGCGTCCATCAACTGGTTGCGCGTTTTGACGATGCCGGGGCGCTGGGCAAGCGTTTCCAGGATCAGGAATTCGGTAACCGTCAGGGTGACCAGCTTGCCCTGCCAGTGGACGCGATGCCGCGCAGGATCCATCGTCAATTGGCCGCGCTCCAGCGTTTCGGCAACGGGTTCGGCCGCCGCACCCGGATCGCCGCTGGGCGAGGCGAGTTCGGCGCGGCGCAGGATCGCCCGGATGCGCGCAATCAGCAGCCGCTGCGAAAACGGCTTGGCGATGTAATCATCGGCGCCCATCGCGAGTCCCAGCGCCTCATCAAGCTCATCGTCCTTGCTGGTCAGGAAAATGACTGGAATGGTGCTTTTTTCGCGCAGGCGCCGCAATAACTCCAGGCCGTCCATGCGCGGCATCTTGATATCGAAAATGGCCAGATCGGGCGGATTATCCACCAACGCCTTCAGCGCGGTGTCCCCGTCCGAATAGACCCGCGTCAGGAATCCCTCGGCCTGGAGCGCGATTGACACCGATGTCAGGATGTTGCGGTCGTCATCGACCAGCGCGATCGAAGCCGTCATCGGCCGCCCTGTCTGTAGTTCATCACTGCCGGGGACTAGGACAAAGCAAGGCTTTGCTCAACTGTTGCGCCCATCGCGCCGGGGATTTGACCCTTTCCCGGCCCAAGGATATGCCGGTTAGCATACGTATGCGTCATGACGGATGACGCAGGGCGCCGCCGGGCGGTATCGATCCGGCACATGGCAACAGGAGAAGATGAAGTGAGTGAGCGCACCCCCCGTTTCGGTCTCGACGCCCAAGGCATTTCGACAAAGGCGGCGCTCCACTGGAACCTGTTGACCGCGCCCTTGGTCGAAGCGGCGATCGCGCGCGGCGAAGGGCATCTGGCGGCGGATGGCCCGCTGGTCGTGGCGACGGGCAAGCACACCGGGCGTTCGGCCAATGACAAGTTCATCGTCCGCGATGCCGAAACCGAAAATACCATCTGGTGGGGCAAGACCAACAAGGCGATGACGCCCGAGCATTTCGCGGCGCTGAAAGCCGATTTCCTGGCGGCGGTGGCGGCGAAGGACACGCTGTTCGTGCAGGATCTGTTCGGCGGATCGCAGCCTGAACATCGCGTGCAGGTCCGCGTGATCAACGAGCTGGCGTGGCATAATCTGTTCATCCGCACCATGCTGGTCCGCCCCGGCGCCGACGAGCTGCCCGGGTTCGTGCCCGAATATACCATTATCGACCTGCCCAGCTTCC
>JBOFDB010000154.1:0-4326 GCA_051646545.1 Sphingomonas sp. | reverse complement strand
CCGCCGATGCGCGGATCGACCATAATGACCTGACCGCGTTGCTCTACGCGCAGGGCATTGCCCGGCGCGACTGGACGCTGGACTAGGTTGGGGACTCATAAACCGCCGCGTTCGGCATAGGGACTTAACGACCGGCCAGGGGTGGGGAGCAGACCTTCACTTTCACCGTCGCCCCGTGCTTGACACGGGGCTTGGGTTTTCTTCTGCCTCCGCCGTGACATGGGAGCGGTGGTTCGGCGCGGGACCGGAACAAGGTTAGCCTAGCCCCGTGTCAAGCACGGGGCGACGAGGAGGCGAATGGCGGACTTTACAGGCTGAAACCGGCAGGCCGCTTTAATGACTCTACGGCCTAGGGCGCCACCGGCACGCAGGGGGTACCCGGTATCCGCGCCTTCACCGCGCCGCACACGCGCGCCACGTCGGCGCTCGAGGCGAGATTGCCGATCTGTAGCTTGGTCAGTGTGCCGGAGCGGAGATAATAAGGCTGTAACCCCGCTGCATCGCCTACCCGCGCCTCGATCTGCTGCCACAGGTTGCGCGCATTGCCCTCGTCGCGGAAAGCGCCGACCTGAAACCGCCACCCCTTGCTGACGGCGCGCACCGGCGGACGCGACGGCGTCGCCGCTGCCTTAGCGGCGGGTGCCGCATCGGCGATGATGACCGGTTGCGGCTTTGGTCGGCTCGCCGGACGTTTCGGCGGCACGGGTTGCAGCGTGGCGCCGCGGTCAGCGCCCTCATCGGCGGCGCGCGACGCGGGCAGTTCGGCGGGCCGGATCGTTCCTGTCGAGCCTTGGCCGGCGACTTCACCCTGGTTTGCCAATTGGGCGCTGCTGGCTTCATATTGGCGAGCAAGGTCGGTGCCCTGCTGGCGCAGGTCGGCAGGGATATAGCTGTCCATCTGCGCCAGGGTGGTCGCCGCCTGGGGCAGCCCCGATGCATTGGACCGCACGACCAGCGTATAAGCGCGGACCCAATCCTTTTTTACCGCATCGCCGTTGAACAGCATGGTGCCCAGCACCAGTTGCGCGCGTGGCTCTCCCCGGCCCGCCGATTTTTCCAGCCACGGCACCGCTTCGGCTTTTTTGCCGTTCTGGAACAGCGTCAGGCCGTAATTATCCTCCGCCTGGACATGGCCTTGCAGCGCCGCCTTGCCATACCATTGTTCGGCCAGCGCCAGATCGACGGGCACGCCGCGTCCCAGCTTATAGGCTTGGCCAAGGTCGAATTGGGCATCGGGGTCGCCGGCAATGGCGGCGGGGCGCCATTGCTCCACGGCCGCCTTATAGTCGCCGCGGCTCCACGCATCGACCCCCGCCTTCACGTCGGCCATCGCAGGCGCGGCCAGCATTGCTGCCGCTATCGCACCACACGCAACCCCGCCCAATTTCATCCGCCATCCTCCGCGATAACCCCGATCAGCGCTCTATAGCTGTCTTCGCAAAAATTTGGTTAGCCAAACATTACGCCCGCGCACGCATTGTCCGTCCCCAAATTAACCAGTTCTTTATCCCGCCCGTGGCAATCCCTTTCATTGCAAGGGTAATTTGCAGGGGATTTCATGCGCGTTCTGGCGATGGCATCGCAGAAAGGTGGATCGGGCAAGACGACCTTGTCCGGGCATCTCGCCGTGCAGGCACAGCGCGCCGGCGCCGGTCCGGTGGTATTGATCGATATCGATCCGCAAGGATCGCTGTCGGATTGGTGGAATGAGCGCGAGGATGATTTCCCCGCTTTTGCCCAGACCACGGTAGCGCGCCTGTCCGCCGATCTGGAAGTGCTGCGGCAGCAGGGATTTCGCTTGGCGGTGATCGACACGCCGCCTGCCATCACCATGGCGATCCAGAGCGTGATTGCGGTCGCCGAGCTGATCGTCATTCCCACGCGTCCCAGCCCGCACGATCTGCGTGCGGTGGGAGCCACGGTTGATCTGTGCGAGCGCGCCGGCAAGCCGCTGATCTTTGTCGTCAATGCAGCGACGCCCAAGGCCAAGATCACGTCCGAAGCCGCTGTCGCGCTGTCGCAGCACGGGACGGTGGCGCCGGTTACGATCCATCACCGCACCGACTTTGCCGCCTCAATGATCGATGGCCGCACCGTGATGGAAGTCGACCCCAAGGGCAAATCGGCGCAGGAGATCGAGGAACTCTGGGCCTATATCCACGACCGGCTTGAGAAGAATTTCCGCCGCACCGTTTTCGGCGCGCCGGCCGCCGTCAATCCAACCCCGGGCTATCCGGCCCGCCAGCTCGGTGGCTTTGGCCGCCGCGTGGTGAATTGAGGAGGCCGGGTCGATGATGGGTACTCCCAAGCCGCTCGCCTCGCTGTCCTCGGGCCTGTTGGCGCGCAAAGGGCAGGCGCGGCCGGCGATGCGCCCGCAAGGCTTTTCCGGTTTCGGGCCGGTCGGCACGGCGATCGACGATCTGGGCTGGAACGATATGGGCGGCGACATGGGCGAGCCCGCGCCGGTGGCGATGGTCCACCCGCTGACGCCGATGGCCGAGGTTGATTACGCGCCGGTGCCGCCGGTGCTGCTCGATCGCGCGGCGTTGACCGATGAATTTGCAGATGAGTCGATCGAGCCCGAACCGGCATCGATTGTCGAGCAACTCAGCATGCCCAAGCGGCCCAAGGTCGCGACGCCCGCTCCGGTGCCCGCGCCGAGCGAGGCGCCGACCCGGCACAAGGCGGCCTTCACGCTTCGCCTCGACGAGCAGCGCCATTTGCGCTTGCGGCTGGCAAGCGCGGTGCGGCGTCAATCGGCGCAAACGCTGGTGACCGCCGCGCTAGACGCTTTCCTGGATCGACTGCCCGAACTCGAAACGATGGCCGCGCATATTGCGGCTGGTACGGACCAAGCCTGAAGGTTGGGGGATATCATGACCACGCGCACCGCGATTTCGCTGAGCCTTTCCGCCCTGATGCTGGGAGGATCGATGGTGGGGTGCACCGCGCATCCGGGCGGGGTCGCCGCGATGACCGATGCCGCCAGCGGCCGCGCGCAGCAACTCGCCGAAAGCGAAGCAGTGAAGGCGCGCAAGGCGCTGGCTGAGAAAAATGGCGCGGCGGCCGTGGCTGCCGCCGAAAATGCGGTGCGCTGGCAGCCGCAACAGGCGGGCTATCGCACCTTGCTTGGCCAAAGCTATTTGACGGCGGGTCGCTTTGTCTCGGCGCGCGATGCCTTTGCCGACGCGCTGACGCTCAACCCCGATGATGGCCGCGCCGCGCTCAGCCTTGCGCTGGCGCAGATTGCGACCGGCAGCTGGGAAGCGGCGCGAGCGACGCTGGCGGCGCATGCCGAGCATATCCCGGCGGCGGATCGCGGCCTGGCGATCGCGCTGGCGGGCGATCCGGCGGCGGCGATCGACGTGCTGACCGCCGCTGCCCGTGCCGAGGGCGCCGAAGCCAAGACGCGGCAGAATCTCGCGCTGGCGCTGGCGCTGGCGGGACGCTGGACCGAATCCAGAGCCGTTGCCGCGCTCGATCTGGCGCCCGATGAGGTGGACCGGCGCATGGTGCAATGGTCGGCCTTTGCCTATCCCAAGGGCGCCGCTGATCAGGTGGCCTCGCTGCTTGGCGTGACGCCGGTTGCCGATGGCGGCCAACCTGCAGCACTAGCGCTCAATACCGCGCCCAAGACTGCTGATGGCGCACCGGTAGCCGTTGCGGCCGCCGATCCCGCTCCGGCGCCTGCGCCCGCCGTCGCCCCCAAGGGGCCGGTAACGCCAGCCGCCGAAACCGACGTGGCGGTCGTCGCCCCTGCGACGGCGCCGGTCGAGGTTGCCGCCGCGCCGGTGGCGGTGACGGCGCCCAATCCTGCACAAGATGCGCGGCCCTCGGTCGTGTTTGCGGCCGCCAAGCCGGTCGTTCAGGCAATCCCGGCGGTCGCGCCCGTGGCCAAGCCCGGCAAGGTGGCGGTCGTCCGCGCCAAGCCGGTCGCGCCTGCCAAAGGCAATTTCTATGTTCAGCTTGGCGCCTATGACAATGCCGGCGTTGCGCGGGATGGCTGGACGCGGGCGACGCGGCGTTACACGGGTTTCGCGCAATTTGCGCCGCAAGGCATGCAGGTCAGCGCCAAGGGGGCAAGCTTTTATCGCTTGTCGGTCGGCGGTTTTGCCCGGCCCCAGGCTGATGCGCTCTGCCAGGCCTATCGCGCCAAGGGCGGGATTTGCTTCGTTCGCGCCGGGGCAGGCGACCAGGTGGCGCAATGGGCGTCGGCCAAGCGCGTACAGCTCGCCGCGCGCTAAACCAGCCTGATGCCGCCCTTTACCAGGTGGCGAACGCGGCCCTGCACGGGTAGCCCGTCAAACGGCGTGTTGCCAGCGCGCG
>JBOFDB010000056.1:0-10038 GCA_051646545.1 Sphingomonas sp. | reverse complement strand
GACCGAGTCAACCACCAGCTTTACCCCGGCGGTTTCGGCGACGCGATCATCCGCATCAATACCATCGGCAAGCCCGAATTTATATTGAAAACCCGAACAACCGCCGCCTTCGACCGATAGGCGCAGGATCGCCGGCTTGTGCTGGCGTTCGGCAATGGCGGCGACGCGCGCGGCAGCGGCGTCGGTCAGCATCAGGTCGGGGGCTTCGGTCATGCCGGGATAGATAAGGCGCCAGGCGCGGCGCGGCAACCAGCTGTCGTTATTGCCCCTAATCGGCGACCGGCCCGCCCACCGCCTGGCGCGATTTCTGCGCCTTTTCCTGCACCGATGCGAGATAGGCATTGGTCTGCAGGAACGGGATCGGGTTCACTGCCCGGCCGTCGATCCGCACTTCGTAATGAAGGTGGCTGCCGGTCGAGCGCCCGGTCGAGCCCATCAGGCCGATCAACTGGCCGCGCTTCACGCGCACATTCGCGCCGATCAGGATCTTCGACAAATGGCCATAGCGCGTGGCGATGCCGCGGCCATGATCGATTTCGACCATATTGCCATAGCCGCCCGCGCGTTCGGCGCGCGAGACGACGCCGTCGGCGGTCGCATAAATCGGCGTGCCGATATGGCCGGGAATATCAACCCCGGGGTGCATGGCGGGCGTGCCACGGAATGGGTCCGAACGGACACCGTAGAAGCTGGTGAAATTGACGTTGGCAACCGGCTGCGCCGACGGGATGGCGATGACGCCCTGCTCAAGCGAGTCGAGCTTTTTCCAGGTCATGAACAGCGAGCGGAATTGCGCGTCGGCATTGGCATCTTCCGCGCTCTGGCCGGTCGCGACGGGCTCGTAAGGGCCACCCATGGCGGGCGTTTGCGCGGCAAAACGCTCTGGCGCGATGCCAAGGCGCCGGATCTGGCCCGCCGTCATCGCATAGCGCTGCTCGGTCAGCTGGCGCGCCTTGACGGCCATCGCAACCTGATGCGCCTCAACCTTGCGAAGCGGCGCGATCACGTCGGCGGCGCGCTTGGCGGTATCCTCGTCGATAACCGGCGCATTGAGCGCGAGCGCGGCATTGGCGGGCTTGCCGTCGATCACCGCCGCGATCAGCTTTTGGCGCTGTTCGACCCGCGCCGCCTGGGCAGCGGCCGCGCGCTTGATCGCCTCGACATCGTCGCGCATCGACTGGAGCTTGCTCTGCAGCTGCACAACCTTGGCCTCGGGCGTCAGCGGCGTGCCAAGCGCCCCCGATGCGACGACCGCGCCGGCGGCGGCCTGACCAACGCCATAGACCGAGAAACACAGGGTAACGCCCGCCACGGCGGCAACCGCCGCCTGGCTGCGCCCGCTGACGCTGAACCGGCGCAGGTCGCGCCCGTCATGCAGGATGAAATCGCGAGTCTTGAAATGTTCGCGAAGCTGCGCGAGCGAAATCGAAAGAGTGTTCGTCATTCTTCCCCGGCGACCCTGATCGCGACCCCAACGCCGCAACGCCGCCAAACGCCCCCGTCCGCGGCAGTCGCCTAATGGCAAAGCAAAGGGTGCCACGGCAAGCTTGACGGGGGCATCGTGGGGTGAATGGCCGCGTCGTTGCGGCGAGTCGTTGGACCCGCAACGATCGTTCCGCGTTTGACCCTGCCACCGGCCGCGCGAATCGCCTCAGCCAAGCGTGCGCAGCGTCTCCAGCACCTCGACCGCATGCCCCGGCACCTTCACCCGCCGCCATGCACGCGCGAGCTTGCCATCGGCACCAAACAGAAAAGTGGAGCGGTCAATGCCCATATAGGTCTTGCCGTACATTGATTTTTCGACCCAGACGCCAAAGGCCTCCATCGCGCTGCTATCCGCATCGGTCGCGAGCGGCACGGTCAAATCATATTTATCAATGAATTTCTGATGCTTGATCGGTGAGTCTTTAGAAACGCCGAGAACTTGCGCACCCAGCGCCTCAAATTCCTTCAGATGCTGGCTGAAGTCCTGCGCCTCGCGCGTGCAGCCCGATGTGTCGTCCTTGGGATAGAAATAAAGAACCAGCGGACGACCGACATAGCTCGTCAGCTTGATCGGTTGATTATCCACCCCGGTCAACGTCACATCGGGGATTTTTGCGCCTTCCTTCAGGCTCATCGTGTCGCTCCCGTGGCAATCTGGTTCCAGAACTCCGCCACGTCCTGCCGCACCGAGTCGAACGAGGCAATCGCCCCTGCCCAATCGACCGTATCGAGCGCCCGCACAATCACTGCGCGCGTCGCCGGGGAGGGCGGCGTTGCATCGGGTGCCACCAGGCGAACCGTCACCAGCAGGCGCATCAACAGCGCATGCGCCTCAACCAGGCGCGGCGGGCACAGCCCCGCATCGGCGAGCAGCGCGATTGCTCGGCCCAGATCGGGATCAAAACCAGTGCGATGCGTGAGCTGCAAGACGTGAACGGCAAATTCCAGATCAACCAGACCGCCTGGCAACAGCTTGGCATCAAGCGGCCCCGCCGGTGGCTTGTGCGCGGCCATGTCGGCGCGCATCGCAACGGCATCGGCAATGATGTCGCGGTCGGGGCGTTCGCCCGACAGCACCGATTTGACCACCGCCGTCACCGCGTCGCGCGCCCTTGCCGACCCGAACACCGGTCGCGCCCGGGTGAGCGCCATATGCTCCCACGTCCAGGCATTTTCGCGCTGATAACGGGCAAAGCCGTCAAGCGAGACGACCAGCGGCCCCTGCGCGCCCGATGGCCGCAACCGCGTGTCGATATCATAAAGCGGCCCGGATGCGGTAGGCACCGACAGTGCCGCGCTCACCCGCTGCGCCAGCCGGTTGTAGTAAAGCACGGCCCCCAACGGCTTGTCGCCATCCGAATCAGCGGCGTAATCGCCGGTGAACAGGTAAATCAGGTCAAGGTCAGAGGCATGGGTCAGCGACCCGCCGCCCAGCCGCCCCAGCGCGAGGATCACGAGTTCACTGCCCGGCACGCGGCCATGCCGCCGTGCGAAATCATCCACCGTTGCCTGTGCCAATACCTCGATCGCGGCGTCGGCGACGCGCGCATAGCCCTGCGCCACCTGCAGCGGGTCGCCGGTGCCCGCGACAATCTGCACGCCCAGCGCGAACCGGCGTTCGTTGACGATACGGCGAACATGGTCGAGCAGCGCCTGATAATCATGGCTTTCCGCCAGCGCCATCTCCGCCGCCAGGCGCTCAACCGACGGCACCGGATCAAGCGCGCTCGCGTCGATCAGCCCGTCAAACAGCTCGATCCGCCGCCCCAATATATCGGCGAGCGGCGGCGCGTGGCTCAGGATCAGGCCAAGCAGCCGCGCCAGTGCCGGTTGCGCCTCCAGCAGGCGAAAGAAATTGATCGCGCTGGGCAGCTTGCCCAAAATGCGGTCAAGCCGGGCAAGCGCGGCCTGCGGATCAGGCGCCTCGCCGATCGCCGCGATCAGCCCGGGCAGCACCGCATCAAGCGCCTCACGCGCAGGCGCACCGCGCAGCGCGGGATAGGTGCCGCCGCGCCACAGCTCGACCAGCCGTCGCGCCGCCGCCGCATCGGGAAATCCCTGCCCCGCCAGCGCCGCTTCCAGTCGGGTGCCATCGCGCGGCAAGCTATGGTCTTCATCGGGATCGAGCGAAGCGTAACGTTGCTCGACCAGCCCGACATGGGGGCGCAGCAGATCAAGCAACGCGCCCCCGTCGTTCAGCCCATGCAACTGCGCCAGCCCATCCAGCGCCGCACCCTCCGGCAGCCGATGCGTCTGGCGATCATCGACCATCTGCGCACGATGCTCGATGGTGCGGAAAAGCGTGTAAGCATCGCTCAGCGCCGCTGCATCATCGCGGGTGATGATCCCCGCCTCCCCCAGCGCCGCCAGCGCATCGCGCGTCGCCGGCGCCCGCAAGGACGCGTCGCGCCCGCCATGGACCAGTTGATGCACCTGCGCGAAGAATTCCACTTCGCGAATGCCGCCACGCCCGCGTTTCAGGTCAAATCCCGGGCCAAACCGTTCCCCTTCGCGATAATAATCGCGGATACGCCGTGAAATCGCGCGTATGTCGCGAATGGCGCCGAAATCGAGCGTCCGGCGCCAGACAAAGGGGCGGATCGTCTCCAGAAAGCGGGCGCCCAGCGCCGTATCGCCAGCCGCCGCTCGCGCACGGATGAAAGCCGCCCGTTCCCAGGGCAGCGCCATCGACTCATAATAAGAAATCGCCGCATCAACCGACAGCGCGATCGGCGTTACCTCGGGCGATGGTCGCAACCGCAGATCGACGCGCAGCACATAGCCGTCGCCGTCGCGCGCCTGCAGCAGCTCGACCACGCGCCGGGCGATGCGGACCGCCGCTTCCTCGGGCGCCTCACGCGGGCGGCAGGGCAACGTCGCGGGATCGAACAGCAGGATGGGATCAATGTCAGAGGAATAGTTGAGCTCGCCGCTCCCCTGTTTGCCCAGCGCGATCGCAACAAAGCCACATGGTGCGGCATCGGGCGTGCGCTCGGCAATGGCGGCGCGGATCGCGATATCGAGCGCGGCATCGGCAAAGTCGGTCAACGCGCCGGTCACGTCGCCGAGATCAAGCAACCCGGCAAGGTCGCCAATCGCCACGGTAAGCGCGAGCCGGCGCCGCTCGATCCGTAAAGCGCGCGCGACGGGCATCGCGGGGTCAGCGAGCGTCACCCCTTCCGCCAATGGCACGTCACCCGCCGCCATCGCCGCAGCGAGATCGGTTTCCTGATCGAGCAATCGCGCCAGAAACGGGGCATGCGCACGCGCGCGGGCAAGGGCATTGCGCAACGCGGGGGCGCGATCACCCATCATCAACGACGAGCCGTGCCCCGATCACCGCAACGAAAGCGGCGCTCGGACGTTAAGTGGCTCATGTCAACCCCGGACGCCTTTTCCCAGCTTAATTCGCCGCGCGATTGCCGCGGCGTCGTCGTCGATCGTCCTGGCATGGTACCGTCGATCGGCTCGATGCTCAACCATGCCTTTGGCGAGCAAGACGGGGTGCCGGACGAAATCGCGATGCTGCTACATCGCCTTGACGAGGCCGATCATCCCGTCGCGCGGTGATCGCGGCTCAGATCATTCACCTCGTCGATGATCGCGTCGAGCGCCGAGCGGCCATTTTCGGGCGTGGCGACTGAGCTGCGCGCGGCGAGATCGCCATTGTTCATCAATGCCTCCAGCGCCGCGCGTCCCCGCGCCACCCGGCTTTTGATCGTGCCGACGGCGACGCCGCAAATCTCGGCGGCTTCCTCATAGGCAAAGCCGCCGGCACCGACCAGGATAAGCGCCTCGCGCTGCGGTGCGGGCAATTGCATCAGGCCGCGCTGAAGGTCGGCAAGCTCGATCTGCTTGTCCTGCCCGGCAGGCGCGGCAAGCACGCGATCGGCAACCAGATCATCCCATTCGCCGCGAAACCGCTGCCGCCGCATCTGCGACAGGTAAAGATTGCGCAGGATGATGAAGGTCCAGGCGCGCATATTGGTGCCGGCATGGAACCGATCGCGCGCCGCCCAGGCACGCATCAACGTGTCCTGCACCAGATCGTCCGCCAGGTCGCGATTGCCCGACAGCGATCGGCCAAAGGCGCGCAGATGCGGAATCACCTCGGCGAGCAACCGTTTGAAGTCGGCATCCGGCAAGGCAACTCGGTCCGCCTGTTCAGGGACGAGCGGGGGCGTCGGCGCGGCGGCGTTGGGTGCCGTCATCGCGCTGTCCTAATAAAATGAGCGCCTCCAGCAACCGGTGCGTCGCCGCACACGGTCACGATTGATACAAAGCTGTCACGATCGGCCATCACGCCATCAACCATCCAACCATCGTCGGGTTCCGACGAAAGTCAGCCAGCGGGCACCGTTGCCCGATCAAAAAACAACGCCTGGCTGATCGCGGTCTTTACCGTTGAACGCTGGAATGGCTTGGTGATCAGGAAGGTCGGCTCGGGGCGCTCGCCGGTCAGCAACCGTTCGGGAAACGCCGTGATAAAGATCACCGGCACCGAAAATTTGTCCAGAATATCCTTTACGGCATCGATGCCCGAACTGTCATCGGCAAGCTGGATATCGGCAAGCACCAGCCCAGGGCGGTCCTCCATCGCCAGCGCGACTGCCTCGTCGCGCGTCACTGCCACGCCGGTGATATCATGGCCCAAATCGCGGACAATGGTTTCGATATCCATCGCGATAATCGGCTCATCCTCGATGATCAGCACCCGCGCGCGCGTCTGCCGTTCGATTTCGGCAAGCGCCTCTCCCACCAGCGCCTCGACCGCCGACGCATCGACGTCGATCAGATAGGCGGTATCCTCGGGCGAAAAGCCTTCCATTGCGGTCAGCAACAGCGCCTGGCGCGACAGCGGCGTCATGCGCGCCAGCCGGGCCTTGGCGATCGATTCGGCGTCCCCGGGCAGATCGGCGGCCGTGCCGTTCAGCGAATCGTGGTTCACCGAATTCCAGATGCCCTGGAACATTCGGTACAGTCCCAGCCTGGGATCGACGTCGTCAGGAAATTCGGCGGGCGCCGCGACAATGGCCTCCAGCGTTGCGCGAACATAATGATCGCCCTGCGCCTGGCTGCCGGTCAGGGCTCGGGCATAGCGGCGCAGAAAGGGAAGATGAGGGGCAAGCTGTTGTCCAAGCGCCATGATTTGTCTGTGCTCCGGGTATTAAAAATGATCAACGCGCATGGCCCCGCCATGGTTGCGCGCCTGTCACGAAAAATTACTCACGCCATGGAACCATCAACAGGAGAAATGGTTTCACGTCCGTGGATATTTGTCGAGCAGTGGCGCATCCCGTCGGTTGTGCGGGCGGCAAAAATTTGCTGATTTGGATTAGTGCTGCGGGTGTGGGCGGCGACAGGGGTTTTGGTTTTGCGGCCAACTGATCAATCGACGAAAAAATCGTCAGCGTCTTCCCGCCCAACGCGCAATCGCGATGGCGGTGCGACCGGTGCTGCCCTGCGCACCGTCTATCAGCGCACCGTTGAAGAAGCGGTTCCGGCCGAAATGCTGGATTTGCTGAACAAATTGTCATGACGGTCTGGTAACGGGGCGTGCGAGGTGGCGTAGCCAGCGATTTGCCATTGCCGACGGGGCCCGCAGCGGGGCACGCCGAGCCACCGCGACCGGAAAGTGAAGGTGGCGGCATGGCCATTGCCAAACTTCATACCGGCGCCAAGCTGTTCCTGATCCTGAGCGCGGCGTTGCTGCCGCTTGCCTTGATCGCCATCTACGCCACGGCCCAGACCAATCGCCTTGCCGACCAGGAAATGGAATCGCGGCTGCGGGTAGCGGCGACCGAGGCGTCACGTGCCTTGTCGATCGAGCTGGGCGGCGACATGACCGCGCTGCAGGTGGCCGCCGCCGCGCTTGACGACGCGCCGCAGGACTTGAGCAGCTGTGCGCGTGCGCGCGGAGTGTTTGCTGAGCAAATGGCCGCTGGCGTCCGCTTTGCCATCACCGATGCTGGCGGCAATGTGCGCTGCGCGAGCAATGGCAGCGCGATATCGCCGGCGCCCCTGGCGCCCAAAGGGAACACCATCACCGCGCGCGCCTCAGCCACTGCCCTCACCATGGCGATCACCAGCCCCGGCGGGCGGCTGACCGCGACCGCGCTTTATCCGCGCGCCTTCCTTGCCGAAATCGCGCGCCCCAGCGGCTATGTCCGCCCCTTCGCCACTGACCTGATTGTCGGGGAAACGCGGCTGCCCCTGGAGCAAGTCGCCGGATTGGGTCCGCTCGACCGCGTCGAGACCATCCGCTCGCCGATCGGGCTGGCCGACATCGCGCTCGACATGCGCGCGCGCAGTGCGCCGCTCACCTCGGCCCTCGTTATCGCGATGCTGCTGCCGCTGCTCATGTGGCTGGCGGCGATTGCGATTTCATGGTTCGTCGTCGATTGGGTGCTGATCCGCCCCTTGCAGCAACTTCGCCAGACGGTGGCGCGCTATCGGCCGGGTCAGGAAATAGACCTCGCCATCGCGCCCACCATTCCCGCGCAGGAAATTCGCGACCTGGCCGAGACGTTCCGGGCGATCAGCCGGACGGTCATCGATCACGAAGCCGGGCTGGCGGAAGGACTGGTACGGCAGACGCGATTGACGCGCGAAGTCCATCACCGCGTGAAAAACAACCTGCAGGTCATTTCCAGCCTGATCAACTTCCATGCCCGCGCCGCCAAGACGCCCGATGTTGCTGGCGCCTATGCCTCGATCCAGCGGCGCGTCGATGCGCTCGCGGTCGTGCATCGCAACCATTATGCCGAGCTGGAGGTCAATCGCGGGCTGAATATGCGCTCGGTCATCGGCGATCTTGCCTCAAACTTGCGCGCCACCCTGCCCGATGCCTCAAGCGGCATCGCCATCGCGCTCGACGTCGACAGCGTTTATGCGACGCAGGACGTCGCGACGCCGGTCTGCTTTCTGCTGACCGAGTTGATCGAGCTGGCGATGACCATCTCGCCCAATGCTTCCCTGCGCATTGGCCTTGCACGGATCGGCGACAGCCCGCGCGCCACCTTGACCATCGCTTCCCCCGCGCTTGCCGAATCGGCTGAACTCGAAGGCTTGCTCGCATCCCGCTATGGTCGCGTCCTTGAAGGGCTGTCGCGTCAGCTGCGCACACGGCTCGAAAAGGACCCGGCCGGGCGCTATTCGATCGACGTGCCCATCACCGGCCACGACTGAAAAATTTTTTTCTGTTTTTTCAAATTGCCGGGAACCGACCGAGCGGTGGGCCGTTTGAAGCTTCGGACAGCGGCAATGCCCCCCCGCTCCCGCTGTCCACGAACAAGGCCCGGGTGCGTGGAACCCTCCCCCCCCGGTAGCGCATCCGGGCCTTAAACTTCCCCTAGATTTCCTTGGCTTCCAACGTCGCTTCGTTTGCCGTGCGGCCGCGTTCGGTAAACCAGATGCCGATCAGCGCCAATTCGTACAGCACGCATAGCGGCAGCGCGAGCAGCAGCATCGACCCTGCATCAGGCGGCGCCAGGACCAGCGCGATCGCGAAATTGCCGACCACCGCATAGCGCCGCGCACCGACCAATTGCTTGCGCGTGACGATGCCGGCGCGTTCCAGCAGCATCAGCAGGATCGGCATCAGGAACGCGATGCCGAAGCCGAACAGGAACTGCATCATGAAATCGAGATAGGCATCAACCGCTGGCAAAGCCTCGCGCTGCACGCCGCCAACATCTCCTTGGAAGCTGAGGAGGAAGTGGAGCGCTGCTGGCACCGCCACGAAATAAGCCATCGCCGCGCCTGCGCAGAACAGCACCGGCGTTGCAAACAGGAACGGCAGCAGCGCCTTCTTCTCCTTGCGGTAGAGCCCGGGTGCCACGAACTGCCAGAGCTGGTTGGCGATCACCGGGAAGGCGCACATGACACCCGCAAAAAACGCTACCTTCAGGTTCACGAAAAAGGCATCGAATGGCCTTGTGTAGATGAGCTTGTGCAGCCCGGCATTCAGTCCTGGACGGACCAGAACCGCAAGAATATCCTCGGCAAACACATAGCACAGGATGGTGGTGACCAGCAGCGCGAGCAGCGAGCGGATCAGCCGGGTGCGCAGCTCGATCAGATGGTCGAGCAACGGGGCGCGCGTGTCATCAATATCCTTCACAAGGCCTCGCCCGGCTCCACCGATGCTCGCGCTGGCGTTGGGGTATCGGGAGGCGTCGGCGCGATCCTGGGCTTGGCGACCATGACCGGCGGCCCTTCCGCCGCGCTCGCCACCGACGGCTCGGCGGCGCTCGCCTCGGCCAGCGCCTCATGCGTCAACAGGGTCGATGTGGGGTGCTCGCGCATGATGCGGTCATTCTCGGCGGCCCAGCGCGCTTCCATTTCCTTCAATTCGGCGTCGCGGATCATGTCGTCAAACCCGGCGCGGAACTGCCGCGCCACGCCGCGCGCCTTGCCGACCCAATAGCCCGCAACCCGCATCGCCTTGGGCAAATCCTTGGGCGGGATGACGATGAGCGCGACCGCACCCAGCAGGAGCAGCTCGGATGGCGCAACGTCAAACATGGCGGACCGCCACTCCTACCCGCATCA
>JBOFDB010000513.1:0-2633 GCA_051646545.1 Sphingomonas sp. | reverse complement strand
GTGGTGACGGTCGATACCGACCTGCCGCCCGCGCATGACTTGCCTGCAGCCCCGCCGCCATCCCCGCGCCCGGCCCCCGTGGTGCCGTCCGTCGCCGCTGCCACGCCAAAGCCCGTCGATGCGGCGGCCAAGCCGGTTTCGGTCGCGCCGGCGGCCGAGCGGCCACCAACGCCCGTTGCCGCGCCGGTTGTTCAGCCGGTCGTCGCCGCCACGCCCGCCACCGCGCCCGCGCTGGCCGTGGCAACGCCCCCGCCGGTTGCGCCCACCGCCACGCGGCCCATGCCCGGCGCGCCGGAGCGACCGAGCGAGACGGTTTCGGTCACCACGCCAACGGTCATTGCACCTACCGTCGTCGCTGCCGCCGTCAGGCCCGAACCGCCAAAGGTCACCGATGCGCCGGCGCCGAAGCTGCCGCGCCCCGTCGCCGATAGCGCCCGCCCGGTGCGCAGCGACGATGCGTTGCTGTCGACAATTGTCGCGGGCCTCGCCCCGCCCGCAAAGCCGAAGGCGAAATCACCGCCGCCCGCCGCGCTTGCCGACGACGCCAAGCCCGAGCCGCGCGGCAAGACCCCGGCAGGCGAAGGCGATTGCCTGCCCGCTCAGCATCGCAAGGGGGCCAAGCCCGCAGCCGCGCACAAGAAAGCCGCCGCGACAGGCTGCCCCGTCGACAAGGCCGCCAAGACCAAGAAAGACGATCCCGCCAAGAAAGAGCCTGCACGCATCTGGGTTCAGGTGGCAGGCGGCGCCAATCAGCGCGACCTGATCAAGGCGTGGAACGCAGCCAAGGCCAAGGCGCCTGCCGCATTTAAGGGCCGCAAAAGCTGGACGACTCCGCTGCGCGTCACCAACCGGGTGCTGACCGGCCCGTTCAAGACGCGCGACGAGGCGCAGGACTTCGTCAACAGCGTCGCCAAATCGGGCATTTCGGCGTTCGTTTTCGAAAGCGAGGCCGGGCAGAAGATCGATCCGCTCAATGGCAAATAAGTTGGCTTGGGCGGCCGACCCGGCGGCGTCGCGGGGTCGGCTGCATGTCGAGGATATGGCGGGCACGCGCGGGCCGCGTGACGCCTTTCAACGCGACCGCGACCGCATCATCCATTCGATCAGCTTCCGCCGCCTGCGCCACAAGACCCAGGTGTTCATGGCGCCCGATGGCGACCATTTCCGCGTGCGGATGACGCACAGCCTGGAAGTCGCGCAAATCGGTCGCACCATCGCGCGCGCGCTTGGCCTCAACGAAGACCTGACCGAGGCGCTGTGCCTGGCGCATGACATTGGCCACCCGCCCTTTGGCCATGCCGGGGAGCGGGCGCTGACCGAGGCATTGGCGGGGCAGGGGGGCTTTGATCATAACGGCCATACCCTGCGCGCGCTGATGGAAATGGAGCGGAGCTATCCGCGCTGGAATGGCCTCAACTTGAGTTGGGAGACGCTGGAGGGCCTGGCCAAGCATAACGGGCCGATTGCCGACCCGGGCTGGGCACTGGCGGCGGCGGATGCGGCCTTTCCGCTCGATCTGGCGCGCTATTCCTCGCTTGAAGCGCAAATCGCGGCCATTGCCGACGATATTGCCTATGACAATCATGATATCGATGACGGCCTGCGCGCGGGGTTGCTCGATTTTGACCGGCTGCTCAGCGTGCCGATGGTCGCAAGCTTGTGGGCGGAGATTGAACAGCGCTTTCCCAATGTGGGGCGGCGGCGGCTGACCCATGAGCTGGTGCGCACCCAGATCGGCGTGATGGTGACCGATGTCATCGCCGAAACCGAACGTCGCCTTGCCGAAGCAGGCATCGCCACCGCTGACGACGTGCGCGCGGCGGACCGGCCGATCGTCGGTTTTTCGCCCGCCATGCAGGAGCATGAGCGGACGTTGAAGCGGCTGATGTATGCCGAGCTTTACCACCATCCGCGCCAGCTTGCGGCAGCCGAGGTTGCGCATGGCATCACCGCCGGGCTGTTCAGCGCCTATACCGATGACCCAAAACGGCTGCCGCCCGACTGGCGCGATCGATTGCCTGAAGCGGAGCCCTGGCGGAGCCGCCACATCGCCGATTTCATCGCCGGCATGACCGATCGCTACGCCATTGCCCGGTATCGCGAGGTGGTCGGTGCGCTCGACTTGCCCGAAGGATTTTGACGGCAGCGGCGTTTGGTAGAGCGACGATGATATCTCAGCACCGTTCGCGCTGAGTGTGTCGAAACGCCGTTCTTGTTTCCTGGAGAAAAGGGGCGGCCCGGTCGGCAAGTTAAGCGCGAATGGATGATGGTTGGCCGGGCAATCGGTCTGCTATCTGCCCCAGCCATAATGATGAAAGGCGTCGATACGGTGTCTGCTGTCAGCATTGCCCTTAATCGCTTCGGTCTTGGCGCGCGGCCGGACCAGCCGGTGCCCGAAGACCCCCGCCGCTGGTTGATCGGCCAGTTCGACCGGTTCGATCCGCGCCCTGGCCCGATTGCGGCGTTGCCGGGGCGCGCCCAGATCGCGCAGGAACTGGCCGATTATCTCCAGCGCAATCGGGCGTTCATCCAGTCGGTGAATGGCGGCGCCCCGCGCCCGACCCGGGTGGCGGCGGCCGGCACCGACATGCCGGTCGGCCCGACCGGCGGGCTTGCCCTGTTGCTGGCGGCGA
>JBOFDB010000034.1:0-1692 GCA_051646545.1 Sphingomonas sp. | reverse complement strand
GCCCGCCAGCGCGCCGCGCGTGGTGAAATCGGCCGCCGTCGCACCGGCTTTCAACGCTGCGTCCGCGCCACCGGTAAGGCCAAGGGCGATAAGAGCGGCGATCAACTTGGTGCGCATGCGGTGTCTCCGGCGAATTGGGTTGGCAGCTTCTACCCCAGCCGGCGCCCCGCTGCCAATACGGACAGCGGGGGCATCAGCGCGTAAACGCTATGCCGATGCGCGCGCGCGTATCGTCCCGATTATAGTCAATCAATTGCTCGCCATAGCCCGAATAGAGCTGACCGAAGAGATAAAGGCCGACATCGCCAGCCCCCAGACGGCGGAGGGGGTAAGACAGGAAAATCTCGCTCGCGCCCTTCCCCGTCGCAGGATTGCCCCGCGCATAGACCGACAGCTTCACGCCATTGCGCTGCTCGATTGAGGTGGTGATGGCGGCATAACCCCAATAATCATCGATATTGCGGGCAATGCCGTGGTTGAACGCATTGTACCAGACCATCGGCGTCAGGTTGAGCTGCCAGCCCTTGCCGAGGGGCACCGCTTTGTTGAGCTTCACATAAAAGCGGTTGAGATCAACCGAATCGGCCACCCCTCCGCCGTTCGAATCATGGCGATAGCCCAGCGCAACTGTCGTCGAGGGCGTCGCGGGAAGCTCAACAAACAGCTCCGGGCTATAGGTGTTGGAGCGGACCGGGCCAGATACATCATTGACGCGCCAGAACACTTGCTGGGTATAGGCAAAGCGCAGGTGCGACAGCGCGCCATCGCCGCCAATCGGGCGTGCGGCAAAGCTGAACTGCAGCTTTGCCCCCGTCGTGCCCGGCCCCCACACGCCGTAAATCGGCTCATAGGGGTAAATCCGGTCAAGAAACCCGCCCGAGCTGCCGCGCGCGGTAACGATCGTCTCTTCGTCCGGCGCAGGATGGGCGGGCAGCGCCGCCGTGGCGAGCTGCCCGGTTGGCGCGGGCGTGTCGCCAAGCGCGGCATCGGCGAGGCGATAACGCAGGCGGACAAAGCTGTGGCCCGCGACTTGGGTCGTCTCGGGCAGGCCATCGGGCACCAGCGCAAGCGCGCTGCCATCCGCTGCCCGCGCGGTCAGGCGGGGCGGCGCTCCGATGGGGGCGGGCGCGTCATCGTCATTCAGGACATAGACCGTCACGCCCTTGGCCGCTGCTTCCCGCGTGGCGGGCGGATCAACCACCGCCCGCGTATCCGCCTGAGCGGCGGCGGGGGCAAGGCCGAGCAAGGCAGCGGCGGCGTAGCGGGAAAAAGCGTTTTGCATGATCATGTTCATGCCTTTGGATTGTGTCGGAAACGCGTCGGGGCTAGGCGCCAGTCAATGCGCGTTACGTCTGCCGATATCAATCTTGCTCAACGCCTTGCCGATGCGGCGGGCGCCGCCATCCGCCCCTATTTCCGGGCGCCGCACGGGCTGGAAACCAAGCCCGATCACTCCCCCGTCACGCTGGCCGACCGCGAGGCCGAAGCGGCGATGCGGCAGCTGATCGAAGAATCCTTTCCCGATGATGCGATCATCGGCGAGGAATATGGGACGAAACAAGGCCTGTCGGGCCGTGCCTGGGTGCTCGATCCGATTGACGGCACGCGTGCCTTTATCAGCGGGCGGCCGATTTTCGGGACGCTGATCGCGCTGATGGTGGAAGGCTGGCCGTTGCTTGGCATCATCGATCA
>JBOFDB010000561.1:0-1694 GCA_051646545.1 Sphingomonas sp. | reverse complement strand
CCGCCGCCGAGATGCAGCTTGATGACGTCGCATTTCTGCACCGGCAACTCGGCGGCGGCCGCCGCCGCGGCCAGCGCTGCCTCGCCGTTCTGGGTCGGGCACCAGACCTCGCATTTGTCGGCGGTGAACAGCGCGGTGGCGTTCATCGGCTCCATGGTGGCGTGGTTCTGGAATGGATAATTATAGACCGCCTCGACGGTCTTGGCGGCTCCGGCGATGGCCTTTCTGGCATCACCCGCCTCGTTGCCGACAAAGGCCTGGGGAGCGTCGAGGCCTTCCTTCAGCATGGCGTCGATGGTCGCGCTGCTGATCTGGGCGTTCGGCCCCTCGTCCCAGACGATCGGCAGGACCTCGAGCGCGGTCTTGGCCCGCCACCAGGTATCGGCGACCACGGCAACCGCACTGTCGCCGACCTGCACCACCCGCTTGACCCCAGGCTTCGACGCGATCGCCGCGGCATCGAAACTCCTGACCTTGCCGCCGAAAACCGGGCAATCCTTGATCGCCGCGTTCAGCATGCCCGGCAGCACCAGATCGGCGCCATAGACCTGCCGGCCGTTCAGCTTGTCCGCGGTATCCAGCCGCGGCAAGGGCTGGCCGGCGATGCGCCACTCCTTGGGGTCCTTCAGCGGCACCTCCTTGGGCGGCTCGATGCGCGCCGCCGCGGCCGCCACCTGGCCATAGCTGACCGACCGGCCGGAGGCCGCATGGCTGATCCGGCTGTTGGCCGCCCGGCATTCGGAGGCCGCCACGCCCCATTGCTGGGCGGCGGCCTGGATCAGCATGACCCGCGCCGCCGCGCCGCCCTGTCGGACATAGTCCTGGCTTTCGCGGATGCCGCGGCTGCCGCCGGTCGAATAATTGCCCCAGACGCGGTTGCGCGCCAGGTTCTGCCCGGGCGTCGGATATTCGGTCGTCACTTTCGACCAGTCGCATTCGAGCTCTTCGGCGACCAGCTGGGCGAGCCCGGTCAAGGTGCCCTGCCCCATTTCCGAGCGGGCGATGCGGATGACCACGGTATCGTCGGGCTTGATGACGACCCAGGCATTGACTTCAGGAGCCATGGCCTGGGCGAGCGCCTCGCCCTCGAAAGGCACGTGGAAGCCGAGGGTGAAACCGGCGGCCGCCGAACCGGCCAGGAACGAGCGGCGCGAGACATCGAGCATTGTCATGGCAATCTCCCGTTTCCGCCGTCAGCCGCGCCGCACGCCGCCATCGGCGGCGAGATGGATTGCCGCACGCACCCGGTTATAGGTGCCACAGCGACAGATATTGGTCATTTCCGTATCGATATCCGCGTCGGTCGGTTTCGGATTGGCCGCCAGCAGCGCCGCCGCGGCCATGATCATGCCCGACTGGCAGTAGCCGCATTGCGGCACGTCGAGCGCCGCCCAGGCCTTCTGGACCGGGTGCGAGCTATCGGCCGACAGACCCTCGATGGTGACGATCTTCTGCTCGGCCGTAACCGAGCCGACCGGCATCGAGCAGGAGCGCACCGGCTGGCCGTCGATATGCACGGTGCAGGCGCCGCACTGGGCAATGCCGCAGCCATATTTGGTGCCGGTCAGGCCGACCTGCTCGCGCAACGCCCACAGCAGCGGCGTGTCGTCTTCGACCTGAACATCTCGTACAGGTCCATTGATATTGAGACGAGCCATACTTGGCCTCCCCATCGGGTTGACGCCCAAGCCGCG
>JBOFDB010000450.1:0-17735 GCA_051646545.1 Sphingomonas sp. | reverse complement strand
GAATTCGCTCATCGGAGGTCCATGCAGGCAGGCGTGAGTGTCGTGCCATGCCCAAAATGAGAAGTAAATATGGCCGGGTCGGAGCCAATTTCCTTCACCAATAAGCTACGGTCGCGGGTGTAAGAACGCCAAGATGAGCGCCGATCCGCACATTTTGCCCGAAATTCCGTGGGGTATCCGCGTCATGCGCGCCATTGCCTGGCGATCGGGCAGCCAGGTCGTTGCGCAGCTCATTATGTGGGCAGGAACCTTCTTCGTCATCCGGATCCTCGACCCACGCGATTACGGCCTTTATGCCATGACGCAGAGCGTGCTGGCGTTCCTGACCTTGCTCAACGGGCAGGAATTCGCCGCCTCGCTGGTTCAGGCGCCGAGCGTGACGCGGCCGCAAATTCGCCAGACTTTCGGGTTACTTATCGCGATGAACGCCGCGATGGCGGCGCTGCAGGTGGCCGTCGCGCCGCTCGCCGCCGCCTATTATGGCCATGCCGAACTGGCGATCATGTTGCGGGTTCAGGCGCTGCTCTATCTGTCCACGCCGCTGATCGCGGTGCCGAGCGCGCTGCTCAGTCGCGAGCTGAATTACCGTACTCAGGCGACGGTTAACCTTGGATCGGCGCTGATTGGCGCGGGCGTTTCATTGGGCATGGCATTGGCGGGCGCCGGTGTGTGGACACTGGTTGCCGCACCAATTGCGGCGTTCTGGGCACGTGCCATTGGCCTTAGCGTTGCCGCCCGATTGCTGGTGCTGCCCAGTTTCGATTTCCGCGGATCAAGCCACGTCATCCGCTTTGGCGGCGCGATGCTGTTGAGTTCGATGTTCTGGCTGGTCCAGACCCAGGCGGACGTTCTGATTGGCGGCAGGTTGCTGGGTGCCCACGCCTTGGGACTTTATACTGAGGCGCTGTTCCTGACCCAGATCGTGACCGCCAAATTTGTGCCGCCGATCAACGACGTCACCTTTTCGGCCTATGCCCGCATGCAGCATGATCGCGCGACGGCGGCGCGCGCGTTCGAAAAATCGGTGCGACTGATCATGATGGTGGCCTTGCCCTTTTACGCGGGGCTCGCCGTTACCGCCGAACCGTTCGTGCTGGTCGTGCTGGGTGAGAAATGGGCGGAAATGGCGCCAATCGTCCGGGCGCTTGCCATCGCCATGCCGCTGGCGACGCTGCAAATTCTGTTTCCGCCGGCCGCGACGGCGCTGGGCAGCCCGCGTGTGCAGGTGCTGGCGGCAATGCTGGGCGCCGTGTTGATGCCAGCGGCGTTCCTGATCGGCGCGCGCTGGGGCGGCGTCGGCATGGCATGGGCATGGCTGATCGCCATGCCATTACTGGCCTTGTTTACCGCGCGGCTGGCGATCCCGGTAATCGGCACCAGCGCGGGGGCCTTGTGGCGCGCCTGCCGACCGAGCTTGATCGCGACGCTCGGCATGGCGGCGGGGGTTTGGGCGGTCGACCAGCTATTGGGGTCGGTCGCGCCCGAGCCGCGATTGGTGGTGCTCGTGACGAGCGGCGTCGCGCTCTATGCGGGGCTGACGCTGCTGGTGGGTCGCGATGTGCTGCGCGAGGGCACGGCGCTGCTGAGCCGCCGAATGCCGAACGCGGCCTGATACTTACGGCGCGGACAGACTCTACGATCGGTCGTCAGGCGGCGGCGCGCAAAGCGTCGAAATCATGCCGCGTTATCGATAGCGCCTTGCCATCATCCCGCGCGACGACCGCGCCCGCCAGCTGGGGCGCAATGGTCAGCGCCGCCATCACCCAGCCATCGCCGCCGCTTACCAGTTCGGCCTTCGAACCAGCGCTCACTTCAAACGCGGTCAGCGGATAGCTCAATCCCTGCCCCAGCGCTTTTACAAAAGCTTCCTTCCGCGCCCAAATGTCGAAAAAACAGCGCGATGCCGCCGGATCCGGCATGGCCGACAGGGCCGCTACTTCCCCCGGCGCGAACAAGCCACGGGCAATGTCCCGATGATCGATACCCGGCTTGTGCGCCTCGATATCAACGCCGATCGACGCGTCGCTCAGCGCCAAAACCCAATGATCGCCACTGTGCGACGCGCTGAACGCCAAATCGCGTTCAACGAGACGCGGCTTGCCATCATCATCCGTCCGGAACGTCAGCCGCTGCGGCGCCACCCCCGACGCCATGCCGAGCAGTTCGCGCCGCCGCGCGCGGCGGACGATGAAGCGGCGACGGTCGCGCGCAAAGCGGAAGCGTTCGGCACGGGCGCGCTCGGGCATGGAGAGCAGCAGCCTCAGCCGCTCAACCTCCGCCGCCGCAAGATCGAGCCGTCCGGTCCAGATGTCGACCGCTGCCACGGCAATTATCCCTGCAGCGCGAGGCGAATCTGCGCGGCCATCGCGTCGACATTGGGCGGCTCAAGCATGGTGCGGTGACCGCCCGGAATTGTGAACGCCTGGTATGATCCTTTGACATGCCGCCGCCAATCCTCGGCAAAATCAAAGCCTTCGGGATGTTCGGCAGGCTCGAACACCAGCACGTCGCCATCATAGTCGGGCGGCACATAGCGCGATGCTGCCTTGTCGAGCTGCAACCGCAAATCGAGATCGAGGATCGCTTCGCGACCGCCGGCCAGCCCCGCGGCATCCGACAGGCCACGGAGCCGCTCGCGGAAATAGCGCCAGCGTTGGCCTTTGGGCTGTGCCAGCGACTGGGCAAGGTGGAAACGCACCTTGGCGATAAACGCGCCCGCTTTGCCCTGCTTGCGCGCCCGTTCAGGGTGGAAGGGGTGCGCGAGCATCAGCAACGGCACTTCCTCACCCGCCGCACGCAATTGCCGCGCAACCTCAAATGCCAATATGCCTGAGGTACACCAGCCGCCGAGCCGCCAGGGTCCGGCAAGGCCGTTGCGGCGCAGCGCTTCAACCACCAAAGCGGCGGCGTCTTCCATCTTCTTGGGGCAGCCGCCGGCTTGCTCCAGTGCATAATCGACCGAGAAGCCAAGGAAAGGCTGGTTCAAGCCCAGCCGCTCGGCAAGCGCCAGGAACGTCGAGCCGCCATCAAGCCAGAGAATGGGTGCTGCCTTGCCGCGCGGCTGAATGGGGGCAATTGCGGGGCGTTCGACCGGCGCACCCGCCGCAATCAGCGCCGCCATGTCGGCAAGCTTGGGCGCGCGGAACAGCGCGGCCATCGGCACGCGCAGGCCATAATCGGCCTCGATCCGGCGCAGCAGCCGCGCAACGAGCAGCGAATGGCCGCCCAGATCAAAGAAATCATCGTCGCGATAGACGTGGTCGACTTTCAACACCGCCCGCCAGATCACCGCCAGCCGTTCCTCATCCGGTGTCTCCGGGGGCTCGGCATCGCGCGCGACGGGTCGGCCCGGCTCAGGGAGTGCCTTGCGATCGATCTTGCCGTTGGGCGTCAACGGCAATGCCTTCAGCACGGTGATGCTCGCTGGAATCATGTAATCGGGGAGCGACTTGGCGAGGATGTCGCGCCAGTCGGCGACATTGCCCGAGCCAACGACATAGCCCGCCAGCGCACGCTCGCCGCTGGCATCGGGCCACGCCCGCACCGCAGCGGCAGCAATGCCCGGCAACCGGGCGAGCGCCCCTTCAACTTCCTCGATCGCGACGCGGAAACCCCGAATTTTTTCTTCGTGATCCGTGCGGCCCAGGCATTCGAGGCTGCCGTCGGCCCGCCAGCGCGCCAGATCGCCCGTGCGGTAAAGCCGCTCGCCATAATGATCGACGAAGCGCTGCGCGGTCAGCTCGGGCTGGCCACGATAGCCGCGCGCCACCCCGCGCCCGCCAATCATCAGCTCCCCCACCTGACCGATCGGCCGGTCATTGCCATCGGCGTCCTGAATGCGGACCTGGGTATTGGCGATGGGGCGGCCGATGCTGATGGGGGCAGCGGCATCGGTGATGCGCGCGCAAGTCGACCAAATCGTCGTTTCGGTGGGGCCATACATATTCCACAGCGCCCCCACGCGCGGCAGCAATTGCTCCACTAGTGCGCGCGGCAACGCCTCACCCCCGCACAGCGCGCGCAAGCCGGGCAGGCCCTGCCAACCCATCTCGATCAGGCCGCGCCAGGTGGCGGGTGTCGCCTGCAGCACATCGGGCTTGGTGGCGTCGATCAGCTCGGCAAGCGCCGCCATATCGACCGCCTGCTCGCGATGCGCGAGGATGATGCGCCCACCGCTCACCAGCGGCAGCCACAATTCCAGCCCGGCAATATCGAACGACAGCGTCGTGATCGCGAGCAGGCTTTCGCCCGGCTTGAACCCCGGCGCCACCTGCATCGCCGCCAGCAGATTGACGAGCGCGGCGTGCGGCACCTCAACCCCCTTGGGCACGCCCGTCGATCCCGATGTGTAAAGGACATAGGCCAGCGCCTCGCCATCAACGGTCGGCCGGGTATAGGCAACGGCGGGCCAATCGCGGCCCAGTCGCACGGTGCGGGCCGACCCGATCGGCAACGTGCCTTCGGTATCCGGCTCGACCAGCACCACGCTCGGCTTCGCGCTTTCGGCGATCATTGCCAGCCGCGCCGAGGGGAAGCCGGGGTCGAGCGGCAGATAGGCCGCGCCCGCTCGTGATATGCCGAGCATCGCCGCGACCATCCAGGGCGACCGTTTCACGCACAGCCCGACCAGCGCGCCTTCGCTTACCCCCTCCTGCACCAGCCGCGCAGCAATCGCGTCGGCGCGGGTGTCGAGTTCGGCATAGGTCCAGCGCTCGCCATCCTGCTCAATCGCGACGGCATCGGCATGCGCGCGGGCCGCCGCATCAAACCAGTCGACGATGGTCGCATGCGGCAGCGGCGCATCGGTCGCGTTCCAACGCTCGACGATCGTCTCGCCTTCCGCATCGTCGAGCATCGGCAACCAGGCGAGCGGCTGCGCGGGATTGCCGGCGACGGCCCATAGGATGTTGGTCCAATGCCCGATCATCCGCCGGATTGTCGCGGCGTCATATAATTCGGTCGAATAGAGGAAACGCCCCGCCATGCCATCGGGCCGCTCATCAAGCTCGAGATACAGGTCGTACTTCGCCGCGCCGACAACGACGTCCATCTGGGTCAAATCCCACCCGGCCGGGAAGGGATCAACCGGCGGCTCGATCGAGAACAGCGTGTTGAACAGGGGATGCGTGCCGACGCCGCGCTTGATGCCGAGTTCGCGGACCAGCTTGTCGAACGGGATATCGCTCGCCCCCAGCGCGCCGATCACGCTGTCCTTCACCTGCGTCAGATAGTCCCTGAAGGTGACATTGCCCGCCGGCGTGGTGCGGATCGCCATGGTATTGAGGAAATAGCCCATCAGCGGCTGCAGCTCGGGCCGTCGCCGCGTGTCGGTCACGCCGCCGACGATGATGTCGGTGTCGCCGGTGTAGCGGAACAGCATCGCCTTATAGGCAGCGAGCAGTACCATGTAGAGCGTGGCGCCTTGTGCGCGCGCGACGCGCTTCAGCCCGTCGATCAACGGATCGGGCAGCGCGAAGACTTCCATCGACCCCGCATGTGTCGGCATGGCCGGGCGCGGCCGGTCGCCTGGAATGTCGAGCCGTGGCAACTCGCCTGCGAGCTTGCCGCGCCAGAAATCAAGCTGGCGGCTGAAGTCGCGGGCGGCGTTGTCATCCTGCTGCCAGATGGCATAATCGGCATAGTCGAGCTCAGGCTCGGGCAGCGGCGACGGCCGTCCCGCTTCGTACGCCGCGACCAAAACCGCAAGTTCGGGCACCAACGTGCGATAAATCGACACGCCATCAAAAATAATGTGGTGGAGCGTCAGGTAAAGCCGGTGCTCCTCCTCGCCCATCTTGATGACGCGGGCGCGGAACAGCGGCGCCTGGTCAAAGGGGATCGGCGTGCGTGCATCGGCTGCGGCAAGCCGCACAGCCTCGGCATCGCGCGCATCGACGGGCAGATCGGTCAGATCGATGATGTCGAGAGGGACATGCCGCGCCTCAGTGACGACTTGCCGCACTTCGCCATCGACTTCGATAAACGCGGTGCGCCAAATGGCGTGGCGGCGCACGACCTCGCTCAGCGCGCGCTCCATGACGTCATGATCGTACGCGCCGTGGCGATGGATCGTGATCGACTCGTTATAGAGCGGCATGTCCGGCGCCATCTGCTGATGGAGCCAGAGCTGGTTCTGCTCGGCGGTGAGCGGGATGACGCGCGACGGATCGCGGCGGCCAATGGGCTGGGGCAGCGCGGCGGCGGCGGGATTGGCCTCGCCGCTCAGCAGCCGCGCCATCAGTGCCTGGCGTGCGGCCTGGGCATCGAGTTTGGCAGGCATGTTCATGCGAACGTCACCGGCAAGGCATTGAGGCCGCGCAGGCCGAGATTGTCGCGCCAGGTCAGCTTCTCGCTTGCCAGCGCCAGCCCCGGCAACCGGTCAAGCAGGGCGCGGAACGCGATGCGCCCCTCCATCCGCGCGAGCGGGGCGCCAAAGCAGAAATGCGCCGCCCAGCCAAAGGCGAGATGGCGATTATCGGCGCGGTCGAAATCAAGCGCGTCGGGATCAGCGAAGCGGCGCGGGTCGCGATTGGCCGCCGCCATCACCGCCATCACGGCCGCGCCCTTGGGAATGACATGGCCGCCCATCACCGTGTCGGCGTGGCAGATGCGCCCGGTATGCTGTGACGGCGTTTCATAGCGCAGCAATTCCTCCACCGCCGACGCCATCACCTCGGGCCGCGCCTTCAGTTCGGCCAGCTTGGCAGGGTGGCGCAACAGGGTGAGCAGGCCGTTGCCGATCAAATTGGTCGTCGTTTCCTGCCCGCCGACCATGGTGACGATCACGTTGGCGATGACTTCATCCTCGCTCAGCCGCGCGCCATCGACCTCTGCCTCGACCAGCGCCTTGACCAGGCCATCGGCGAGCGGGCGCGTTTCCTCGCGGATCGCGCTGCGGAAATAGGCGGTCATATCAGCGAGGCTCTTCGACACCCGCGCGACCCCGCCGGGGTTATGCTGGAAATTGCCGAGCATCTGCGCAAAATCGGCGGACCAGGCCTTGAGCTGCACGTGATCGGCGCGCGGCATGCCGAGCAAATGCGCAGTCACGATCGCGGGCAAGGGCTCGGCAAAATCGCGGACCACATCCATCTGCCCCGCCGGGCGCACGCGCTCGATCAACTCGTCGGCAATCGCGGCAATCTCATCCTCCAGCACCTCGACGCGGCGCGAGGTGAACGCCGCCGAGCACAGCTTGCGCAAATGGGTGTGCGCCGGCGCATCAAGGAACAGCATCTGCTTGACCATCACCGCCGCCAGCGGTTCGATCTCGCCCAGGCCAAGCGCACGCATGAAGTCGGGCGAGGGTGTACGGTCTGCCGAGAAATCCTTCAGCACGCGCAGCACATCGTCGTAGCGCGTCACCACCCAGCAATGCAGGTACGGATCCCACACCACCGGCGCTTGCTCGCGCAGGCGGCCGTAAAGCGGATAGGGATCAGCCAGTATCGCCGGATCGAGCAGGCGGTACAGGCTGAGCGACGGATCGACCGCAGGCAGCGACGCCATCAGCCCGCCGCCAGCCGCCGGATTTCCTCATCCGAAAGCCCCTCGATCCGTTCGATCACCAGTTGCTCGACCCGCTCCGCCAGCGCGGCGACAGTGCGGCCTTCGAACAGATGGAACAGCGTCAGCTCGACGCCAAAGGCATCGCGCGCGCGGATGATCACCTGCGTGCCGAGCAGCGAATGGCCGCCGAGCAGGAAGAAATCATCCTCGACGCCAAAATCGCGGCGGCCAATGACGTCGGCGACGATGGCGAACAGGCGCTGCTCGGTCGGCGTTGCAGGCGCGCGGCCAGTCTGGGCCTCGCCAAGCCGACAGGTTGCGGGATCGGGCAGCGCCTTCACATCGACCTTGCCATTGGCCGTTAACGGCAGCGCATCGAGCGCGGCAAAGCGCGCAGGGATCATATAATCGGGCAGCATCTCACCCAGCGCCGCGCGCAGGCCCGTCGCCGTGACGGCCGGGTGGGCGGGCACGACATAGGCGATCAGCTCCCCGACACCGGCGACAACGACCGATTGGCTGACGTCGTCCACCAGGTGCAGAGCAGCCGCCACTTCGGCGGGTTCGACGCGGTGACCGCGGATTTTGACCTGCCGGTCGACGCGGCCCAGGAACGCGAGCTCCCCCGCCGCCGTCCAGTGCGCCAGATCACCGGTCCGATATAGGCGGCCATGGTCGGGGTGATCGATGAACCGCAGGGCGGTGGCATCGGCATCATCGCGATAGCCCCGGCCGACCTGCGCGCCGCCAATCCAGATTTCGCCCGCCGCGCCCGGTGCAACGGGCTCTCCCGCAGGATCAAGCAAGTGGATCTGGGTTCCGGCAATGGGCTGACCGATCGACGGCAGCCCCTCGCCTTCCGACGCGACCGGCCCCGATGTGGCAACGACCGTGCATTCGGTCGGGCCGTAATTGTTGACAAAACTGAACGGCAAATTGGGCCGTGGTCGGCGGGTGAGCTTGTCGGCCCCCGTCAACAGCACGCGCAGCGCCGTGCCTTTCGGCCAGGCCATGCCGACCAGCGGCTCGGCCAGCGCGGTGGGGGCAAAGGCGATGTCGATCCGCTCGGCGACCAGCCAGCGCTGAAGCGCGCCGGCATCAAGTCGCGTCGCTTCGTCCGCCAGCACCAGCGTGCCGCCGACAGCCAGCACAGGCCAAACTTCCCAGGCGGCGGCGTCGAAACCCAAGCCGGCCAGGTGGCTCATCCGCGTGCCCGGCCCCACATCGAACGCCGCTTCATGCCAATCGACCAGCGAGGCCAGATTGCCATGCGTAATCTCAACCGCTTTGGGATCGCCCGTCGAGCCTGAGGTGAAGATGACATAAGCGAGATCGTCAAGGCATACCGGCGCGGGGGACAGCGGCGCCAATTCCTGCCCGGCGCCCGGCGCAACCACGGGGGCAACGCGGTCGAACACCGACGCCATCGCCGCGTCGCAGACAACGGCCGAGGCGCCGACGCGTGCGACCATCGCCTCCAGCCGCGCAGCGGGCCAGGCAGGGTCAAGCGGCAAATAGGCTGCCCCCGCCATCCAGGCGGCATAAAGTGCCACTACCTGCGCCGCCGTGCGCGGCAGACACACCGCAATCACCGGATCGGCGCCCTGCACCTGTTTGGTCAGCGCCGCTGCCAGTCGGGCCGCCTGGTCATGCAGGTCGGCATGGGTCAACAGCATATCGCCATCGATCAGCGCTGGCAGGGCCGCAAACCGGCCGGCATTGTGCAGCAGACGCGTCGGAACAGGGGAAAAGTCGGTCGCGACGTTCAACATGGGGCCTCCGTATCCCCATGGGCGTACCCGACTTTCGTGAGTTAATGCTTAATGGCGTACGAACTGCCGGAATACCCCCACCCTCTCCCCTTGCGGGAGAGGGATACGAAGACTTGGTCTTTGCGCAAGCAAAGGCCTAGTCGGAGTTGGGTGAGGGGTGGTTCCGCGCCATCGACGGCGGGAGTCCCCCTCTCCAAGCTCCGCTAGCGAGCAAGCTCGCAAGCTGCGCTATCCTCTCCCGTAAACGGGAGAGGACTTAGTAGCATTCATCGAATCACAACCACCCCAACCGCCGAAACCGCCAGTAAAGCAGCGCGCAGATCACCGCGATGACCCCCAGCACCGCGAAATAAGCGCCGTGCCAGTGCAATTCGGGCATATAATCGAAATTCATGCCGTAAATCCCCGCAATCGCCGTCGGCACCGCCAATATCGCTGCCCAGGCCGCCAATTGCCGGGTGATGACCCCGGTCCGTTGCTGTTCGAGCAGATTGGAGAATTCGAACACCGACGTCAGCACGTCGCGCAAATCATCGACCATCGATTGCACGCGGCGGACATGATCGAGCACGTCGCTGAAATAGGGCCGCGCCTCAGGATCGATCCCCGGCAGGTCGAGCCGGGCAAGCTTGCTCACCACCTCGCCCATTGGCCCGATCACGCGCTGAAACCGCATCAATTCGCGGCGCAGCGCGAAGATGTGGTTGATCTCGTGCCGCTCAAGGAAATTATCGACGGTGCGCTGCTCCATGGCCAGCACCTCATCCTCAATCGCTTCGACAATCGGCAGATAGCCATCGACGACAAAGTCGATCAGGGCGTGGAGGACATAATCGACGCCAAGCGCCAGCAATTGCGGGGCCGCCTCCAATTGCTCGCGCAAGGGCAAGTGGTTGCGCGCCGACCCATGGCGGACGGTGATGATGTGGCTATGGCCGATGAATACCGCCGTTTCGCCATAGCGAATATCCTCGCCGTCCCACATTGCAGTGCGGGTGACGACAAACAGCTGATCGCCATAGATATCGATTTTGGGCAGCTGATCCGCCTTGATCGCATCCTCGATTGCCAGCGGATGGAGATCATAGGTTGCCTTGAGCGTTTCGAGCTCGTCAACGCCAGGATCGGCGAGGCCAATCCACACGAATTCAGACTTGTCCTGCGGGCAATCGATCCTCTCATCGATCGCAACCGGCCTCACCCGATGGCCGTTGCGGTAAAGATAGGCAGCGACGACGGTCATGCCGCCGCTTTATCACGCGGCCAGCGATAGGCGAGGACCAGCGTTGGCAGCAGCAACAGGCTGGTCAGCGTCGAGGTGATAAGCCCCCCCAAAATCACCGCCGCCATCGGCCCCTGGATTTCGCGCCCCGCCTGCCCCGCCTCAAACGCCAGCGGCGCAAGACCAAGCCCGGCGACCAGCGCGGTCATCAGGATCGGCGTCAGTCGTTCGCGGGCAGCGCGACGCACGGTTTCGCTGTCCGGCGCGGCGCCTTCATGCTCGACCAGATGGTCGACATGCGCCACGAGCAGAATGGCGTTGCGCGCGGCAATGCCGAACAAGGTGACGAAGCCGACCAGCGCGCCGAGCGACAAGATGCCGCCCGTCACCGCGACCGCCACCACCCCGCCGGCGACGGCGAACGGCGCGGTCGCGAGGATCAGCATCGCCGCGCGACCGCCGCCAAAGGCCAGCACCAGCAGCGCGATGATCGCAATCGCCGCAACCGCCACATTGCGCAGGATCTGCGCCGAGGCCGCTGCCTGCGCCTCAGCCGCGCCAGTGAATTCAAGGCTGACCCCGGGCGGCAGCTTCACGTCCGCCGCGATCCGCGCCTGCGCCGCCTTGACGAAGCCCGACACATCGCTGCCGGTGGGGTTGGCGGTGACCACCTGCCGCCGCAGGCCCGCTTCATGCGTTATCGACGTGCGGCCTGACCCGATGGTGATCGTTGCGACCTGGCTCAGCGGCACCGCTGATCCATCGGCACCGCGGACCAGGATCGCGCCAATCGCCTCAGGCTCGCGCCGGTCATTGTCGCCCAGCGTGATCGCGACATCGGTCACCCGGCTTGCTTCGGCGATTTGCGAGACGTTGCGCCCCTGAAACGCCGCCTCGATCGCGTCATAGGCGTCGGTGCCGGTCACCCCGTGCAGCGCCAGCCGATCCGGGTCGAGCGCGATGTTGAGGGTGGGAGCGCCGGGTTCCGACTTTACCTGAATGTCAGCGGCATTGGGCACCTTGCCCAGCGCGGCGGCGACGCGAGCGGCGGTTGCGTCAAGCGCGTCGAGATCGGGCCCGAAAATATTGACCGCGACCTTGGCCGTCTCGCCCGACAAGGACTCCGAAATGCGATCGCCCAGAAACGTCACCACTTCGCCGTGCACCACCGGATAGCGCGCGAGGATGGCGCGCAGGCCCTTTTCCACGCGACCATCATCACCGCCAGGCTTTAGCCGGACATGGATTTCGCTGCGGCTGGGCGGCCAGGTATCCTCGGCGGCTTCGGCGCGGCCGATCTGCTGTTCGGCGGTGGCGACATCGGGCATGGCGAGAATGTCATGCGTCAGTCGCTCGCCCATGTCGCGCATCCACGGCATCGACGCGCCGACCGGGCCATTGATCTGCACGACGAAATGGCCTTCGCGAAACGTCGGCAGCAACTCGCCGCCAAAGCTCAGCATGATGAGGCCAGCAGCGAGCGCGGCAGCGGCCGTCGCGATCACCACTTCGCGCGGGCGCGCAATCAGGCGATCGAGCAGGCGATTGTGCAGCCCCTTCATGCGATCGACAAAGCCTGGCTCGTCATGCACCGCGATCCGCCCGAGCAGTAAGAGCGACAGCGCCGGCGCGACCGTCATCGCGACGAGTAGCGACGCCAGCACAGCAAGCAGGAACGACGCCGCGAGCGGCCGGAAGAACGATCCCTGCAAGCCAGACAGGAACAGGATCGGCGCGACCGTCGCCGCCAGCACATAAGTCGCGTAGACAACCGGCGCGCGCACCTCGATCGACGCGGCCTGAATGACGGTGCGCCGATCCGCCCCCTCCGGCGCCAGTCGCAGGCGGCGAACGATATTCTCAACGTCGACAATCGCGTCGTCGATCACCACGCCCAGCGCCACCGCCAACCCGCCCAACGTCATGGTGTTGACGGTCTGGCCGCTCAGATCGAGCACGATCAGCGCGGCGAGCAGCGACAGCGGGATCGAGGTGAAGACGATCAGCGCCACGCGCCAATCGCGCAAAAACGCCACCAGAACGATGCCGATCAGCACCGCGCCGATCAGCAAGTCCTTTTCGATGCCGCCCAGCGCGGTCTCGATAAACGTCGCCGGACGGTGGAGATTGGGATAGATCGTCGCCCCGGCGGCGTGGATCGCGGGCATCAGCTCGTTGAGCGCCGCTTCGACCCGGCGGGTGGTGTCGAGCGTGTTGGCGCCATATTGGCTGGACAGTGAAATCAGCACGCCGGGCTGGCCCATGATGATCGCATCACCGAATTTGGGCGCGGCCACCGCGCGGACATCGGCCACGTCCCGCACGCGCGCCGCCAGGCCATTGCCCAGCGGCAGCGGCGCCGCCGCAATCGTCTCCGGGTCGGGCGCGCCGCCCGATGGCTCGACGATCAGCCGCTGATTGGCGGTTTCGGCATAGCCGCCGCCACGCGGCTCGGTCACCGCGCGGATCGCGGTTTCAAGGTCGGTAAACGTCACCCCCCGCGCCACCAGCGCGCCGGGCCGAACCTGGATTTCGATGCGCCGCTCGCCGCCGCCATAAAGGCTCGCGCGCGCCACGCCGGGGGTGGCGAGCAGGCGCGGGCGGATCGTCCACTGCGCCAGATCACGCAGCGCAATGGGATCCTTGCCGCCGACCAGCCCGATCTTGAGCAGATCCATCGTCGAGGACGTAAGCGGGCTCAGCTGCGGCGGCTGCACGCCCCGGGGCAATTGCGTTGCGACTTCGCTTACTGCTTCGGCCACGATCTGGCGGGCGCGGTACGGCTCGCTACCTTCCTTGAAGGTTACATCGATGACCGACAGGCCCTGGATCGATTCCGACCGCACGCTGGCGACGCCATTGGCGCCGTTGATGATGTTTTCGAGCGGACGGGTAACCAGCGCCTCGACCTGTTCGGGCGCCATGCCCGGTGCCTCGGTCTGCACGCTCGCCTGGGCGGGAACGAAATCGGGAAAGACGTCATAGCTCGCGGTCGATATCGTGGCGATGCCATAGCCGAGCAGCAGCAGCGCCGTCAGCAGCACCAGCCGCGGATGCGCCAGGCTGGTGCGGACAATCCAGCTTAACATGGCACGATCGCCATCGCTCAGCCGCCACCCTGGCTCAGCTCTCCCGCCCGGTCGAGCGCGAGCAGCGTGCCGGCGCCATGGACCGCGACCCGATCCGTGGCGGCAAGGCCGGAAGGCACCAGCCAACCACCGGCGGCGGGTTGGCCATTGTCGATCGACACGCGTTCAAAAACGCCGTCGCTTTTGGCGCGATAGACCCATTGGCCGCCATGCCAGCGCACCACGGCCTCGGTCGGCACGAAGACAGCGGCGGTCGTGCCGCCGGTGGTCGCAATGACGTCGACAACGCGCCCGGTATTGAGCTGGCGCGCCTCGGCCCCGCGCACGATGCCGAGCATGCCTGCGCTTTGCAGGCGCGGGTCGGCCTGCGCGGCGCGGCCGAGCAGTTGGACGGAACCGCCGGACGCCAACCGCGCGCCGCCAATCCCCTCCGCTGCGATATCGACGCGGACAAGCAGCGCCTGGCCCGCCGCAATCTGCGCCAGCAACGTTCGGCGCCCGCCATCCCCCATTGCCGCAAGACCGGGGCCGAATTCCAGTGCGACCCGCTGTTCGGCGAAACGCAATTTGGAGGCGTCACCCACCGCTTGCGCGCGGGCGGCCTCCAGCGCCTGACGCGACGCGCTCTGATCCGCCGCCGCCAGTGCCGCCAGGCGCGCCGCTTCCGCCGATGACGCCTGTGCCGCCGCCCGCGCGGTCGCAATATCGGCCTCGATCGAGGCAAGCGGCCCCGCGTCGATGCCACGGGCGAAACCGCGCGCGACACTGGCCATGGTGGTCGCGGAAAGCGGCGCGGTCTGCAAGCCGATACGTTTGGCGAAGGCCGCGTCGATCGACACCGTGCCCGGCTCGCTCGATTTTTCGGCGGGGGCTTCGGCGGCGGGCTTGTCGGCCGCATTATCACCGGCAGCCGCACCACCATGGCCGTGAACAGCGAAGACCAGCGCCGCCGTCAATCCCGCGCCCAGCGCCCCCCAGCCGATCGCGTCACGCGCGCTCATGTCGTTTTCCCTTCGCCGCCCGCCTTGATCGCGGTTTCAGGCCCCGTCAACGGCCGCCGCACCGCATCTTCCAGCGCGGCATCGGCGGTGTGGATGCGGGCAAGCGCATCAAGCTCTGCCAGTTGCGCTTCCACCGCCCCCGCCTGCGCCGCCGCCCAGTCGACGCGATCGATCGTGCCCGCCGCGATTGCGCGGTCCGCCTGCACCGCCAGGCGCTGCGCCACCGGCACTTCGCGAGCGCGGACATCGGCGAGCGCGGCACGCGCCGCCCGCGCCTCAATCAACGCCGCATCGACCGCCGCCGCCGCATCGGCGACGACGGCATCCAGCTTCTTGCCCGCTTCGACACGCTTTGCTTCCGCCGCGCGGATATTGCGGCGGTTAAGGTCGAACGGCGGCAGCACCAGCCCCAGCGCGAACGGCACCTTCACCAGCCCGCGCTCCCAGGTATAGCCGGGGCTGATCTGAAAAGCGGGATATTGCTTGGCAACTTCGCTGCGCAGATCCGCCTCGGCAGTCTGGTAATCGGCGAGCGCCTTCAGCACATCGGCGCGCGATAGAATGGCAACACGGCGGGTTTCCGCGTCGACATGTGGCACGGTTTCGGCAGGGGCATCAAAATCGGCCCATAGCGGGTTGATCCCCGTGAACGCCGCGGCGGGCACGCCAACGGCCGCGGCAATCGCCGCGTCGGCGCCACGCGCGCTGGCGGCGGCATCCCGCTGACGACGGATCACATTTGCCCCGTCCGCGCGCACCCGTTCGACATCGCCGCGCGCAATTTCACCTGCGTTCAGCCGCCGCTCGGCCGCCGTCAATTGGCGGTCGCGATATCCCGCCAGCACCCTGAGCAGCGCCTGCTGGCGATCGGCGATCAGCCGTTGTGCCAGGGCGCGCCGCGCGGCGATCCGCGCCTGCCAGATCGCCTCTGCCAGATCATAGCGCGCCGAAAGCGTCGCCAGGTCCGCTGACGCCAGCCGCGCCGCTCGCCTGCCGCCGGTATCAAGCGGGATGTCGATCGCGCCGCCGATCAACCAGGGCGAACTTGCCGTCACGTCGTGCGCATATTCTGCGGTCAGCGTCAGAATCGGGCTTTGGCCCGTGCGCGCGGCGCGGGCATTGGCGGTGGCGGTGGCAAGGGCGGCGCGGGCGACGGCGACTTGCGGATTATACCGCTCAATCGCAACGAAATAATCGAGCCGGTCCCACCCCGCCGCCGGATGCGGCGCGTCGGGCGCAATCGCTATGGCCGCCGCGCGAACCGCAGACGGGTCAACCGTCTGTGCGTCGTGCCGGGCAAGCAATGTCGCGGTTGGCATCGGCACGGGGTGATAGGCGACACAGGCTGGAAGCAGCGCGACGAGCCCCGCCGCGCCACCTGCCATCCCCTGCCGTATCAACCCTCCGCCAATCACGCCGCGCCTCATCGCGGCCGCCAAAGCATCATTGCGGGCTGACTGCAATCACACGGAAGCTGCCAGCGACCGCTTGCGGCCGACCGCCACCGGCAGGCGCCGCGCCGAAATCGGCAGTGGGCAGATAAAGCGTGCCGTCAGTGGGATCGAGTGCCCCGGTCCGCGCGCCTTTGGCGGTCGGCACGCTGCCCGAAACCGTGGCGCCGCCCGCTGCATCGAGATCGATGACCGTCAGCGCGCCGTCGCGCCCGCAGGGAATGAACGCCTTGCGCCGCGCCGCGTCCAGAATCACCGCGTCGGGCCCCTGCCCGATGTCGATCAGCCGGATGAGCTTGCCCGCGCGCGCATCGACCAGGGCCGCCTTGCCATTGGCGCACGCGCTGATCACGACTTGCGTCTTGGCGTCATAGGCAAGCCCGCTCGGGCCAGTGCAGCCGGTAAGCGCGATCGTCTTGCCTGGCTTGCCAGTGACGAGATCAGCGGTCTCGATCTCGTTCTTGTCCTCATTGTTGACGTACAGCGTCGTGCTGCCGACCAGCGCGGCATATTCCAGCCCCGCTGACAAAGTGATGGTCCGCACCACTTGCCGCTTGGCAACGTCAATGACGGAGACGGTGCCCGCTTTGGCGTTCATTGTGGCGGCAAAGCCCGAAGCGGCATCGTAAAAGGCAGCATCAGGATCGGTGCCGACCGCGATCTTGCCGATTTCGGCGCCGCTGTCGGTATCGAGCAGGCGGACGCTGTCGTCGCGGCCGCTGGTAACGAGCAGCAGCTTCTGCCCGTCAATCGGCACCACGGCATGGCCGCGCACGACGCTGCCGATCGTCCGCACCGCGTCGGCCTTGGCAAGATCAACTTCGGTCACATTTTCTGAGCGGGCGATATAGAGTTTGCGCGTCGCGGGATCGACCTTGGCATAATCCCAGCCGCCATCAGGCAGCTTGATCGTGCGGGTGACGTGATAAGCGGGCGCACCGGCGGTGAGCGGCGCGCAGGCAGCGAGCACGGCGATGGCGGTGGCAGTCTGGACAAGGCGAATCACGGTGGCAGCTCCCTGAAGCGTCAACGGAGATGCGCCTTTGCCCGATGCGAACGCGGCTTGCGACTCTTAATGCAAGGCGAGCGGTGAAAATTCAAAGCTGGAAAGCACATAGCCGATGCTTGCCATGGCGTTTTTTGGAACATATCATGAACAATATGCATGAGTCGCTCGCTCTGGTGCAACGCCGTATCGCGTTGATTGAGCGTCGCGGGCGCGCGAGCGGCGCCGGCGGCGTCATCACGCTTGGCCATGACGGAATCGACCGGGCGCTGGGCGGTGGCTTGGGGCGCGGGCGGCTACATGAAGTGCTGACCGGGGCCGATCAGGCCGCGAGCGGCGCCGGATTTGTCGCGGCGCTCGCTTATCGCGCTGGCGGCAAAGTGCTGTGGCTGCGCGATACGTCGGTCGAGGCGCGGATGGGGCGGCTTTATGCCCTGGGGCTGACCGATATCGGCGTCGATCCCGACCGCATCGTGTTCGGCATCCTGCCCGATGCCGCAGCCGTGTTGCAGGCCGCGGTCGACGCGCTGCGCTGCCCGGCATTGGGTGCGGCGGTCGTAGAGCTGCCGGGCGATCCGCGCCTGCTCGACCTCACCGCGAGCCGCCGCCTCGCCCTCGCCGCTGAAAAAAGTGGCGTGCTCGCGCTGATGCTGCGGGTGGGCGGCACCAGCGCTCCCAGCGCTGC
>JBOFDB010000255.1:0-1775 GCA_051646545.1 Sphingomonas sp. | reverse complement strand
GCGCCGCGCGTGATGGTGATGACCGGCGCCGACTCGGTCGCCTATGTGAAGGGCGCGGTGTGGAGCGAGGCACCAGCGCGGCTGTTTGCGCGCCTGTTGAGCGATACCGTCGCCGCGCGTACGGGCCGCATCATCCTCTCCTCCAGCCAGGCGCTGGGCGATCCCGGCGCGCATTTAAGCGGCGAATTGCGCAGCTTTGGCATTGATGAGCGCAAGGGCGAGGCCGTTGTCGTCTATATCGCCTCACTGCGCCGCGGCGCCGACCGCATCTATGAAACGCGCCGCTTCGAAGGCCGCGCCGCCATTGGCAAGATCAACGAGAACAGCGTCGGCCCCGCACTCAACCGCGCCGCCAATCAGGTCGCGGCCGATGTGGCGGATTGGGTGGGGAAATAGCGCCGCATCGGCTGATCCTGGCAGGATAGGCTCGCCAGATGCTGTGTCCTACGCCTGTGTTTGAGCTTAAACTATAGCTCGACCGTCATTCCCGCGCAGGCGGGGATCCATATTAGGTTGTAAACTCATAAACGGCCGCGTCCGGCATAGGGGGTTAACGACCGGCCAGGGGTAGGGAACAGACATTCACGTTCACCGTCGCCCCGTGCTTGACACGGGGCTTGGCTTTTCTTCTGCCGCCGCCGTAACGTGGGAGCGGTCGTTAGGCGCGGGACCGGAACAAGATTAGCCTGGCCCCGTGTCAAGCACGGGGATGACGGTTTAAGCTGACCTACGGCCGCCATGGTCAGTGGGAACATTAGGGAACATTCGCGGGCGCCGCGCGGCGCATTAGACCCCGCCGGGCGCGATCAACCCGTCGCCGTTCCCGCGCGGGCGGGAATCAGCGCTTGGCGAGGCGAACGGGCACCGGCACGTTGCAGATATCCGCCCCGCCCGCTGGCGCGATGAAGAACGCATCCTGCCGATTGGCGCGGGCCTTGGCATAATCGGCGAAGGTCGCGCTTTCGGTCGACAGATATTGGAAATGCGGTTGGTCGGTCACGGGAAGCTCGCTCGCCAGCCGGATCGACAGGATCGGCACGCGCTGCTCGGCCTTGGCATAAAAGCCGAGCGCCGCCGTGCCACGCGGCAGGCTCGACAGCAGCTCAATCCCGCTCACCACGCGCCCGACCAGCGCGATATTGCGGTCCAGATGGCGCGGGGCATGGCCGATGACGGTATAAAGCTCGGCACCCGTGCCGGTATCGGGCGCCAGATTGCGTCCGACGCCGACCATGCCATAGCAATGGACCGGCCAGGCATGCGCGCCATCCCAACCGATCGGCCAGCCCGATTTGAAACCGACATGCGGTGCATAATTCCCGTCCCGAAGGAACGGAAACCAGGTGCCAAAGCCGGAGGTTCGGGGCGCGAGATAGGCGCTTTGCGGCACCGTCGCCAGGCCCGGCGGCAGCGGCTTGGCCTTGGCAGCGTCATCGCCATTGGCGTCGCCCCATTGCACGACATAATTGTCCTGCACCCGGTTGATGCTGGTGCCATCCCACCAATGCGCGGCGGCAAGCGCGCGGATATTGCCGACCCAGCCGGTCGAAAAAGGCGGCGGCATCAGTTGGATGACCACCTGGCGTGGCGCCCCCGACGCATCGGGCGCAAGCGTCATCACCAGCAGATCATTAGGGGCGATATCCACCCAATCGGTCGCCGGGGCGGCATTGACGATGTCGCCCGGCGTGCGGACAACGGGCGGCGGCGGCACGGACGGCTGCCCCGCAGGCGCGGTCGCTTTCGCTTTCGCCCACCCGGCAGTGGCAGCCGCG
>JBOFDB010000191.1:0-1314 GCA_051646545.1 Sphingomonas sp. | reverse complement strand
GTAAACGCGCCCGGCCCATCCTCGCTCAGCGCGCCGAAAGTGCCGTCGCGCTGATGCCGCCCGGCGCGCCCGGCAATCTGCGCCATTTCGGCCACGGTCAGGCGGCGTTGGCGACGGCCGTCAAACTTGCTGAGCGAAGCGAAGGCGACGTGGTTGACGTCCATGTTGAGGCCCATGCCGATGGCATCGGTGGCGACGAGGTAATTGACTTCGCCGGCCTGAAACATCGCGACCTGGGCGTTGCGCGTGCGCGGGGACAGCGCGCCCATCACCACCGCCGCACCGCCCCGCAGCCGCCGCAGCATCTCGGCGACCGCATAAACTTCCTCGGCGGAAAAAGCGACGATGACGGATCGTTTGGGCAGCCGCGAAATCTTTTTGGCGCCGGCATAGCGGAGTGTGGAAAAGCGCGGCCGGGCGATGATCTCGGCTTTGGGCACCAGCGCCTGCACCATCGGCCGCAGCGCTTCTGATCCCAGGATCATCGTCTCGTCGCGGCCGCGCGCATGCAGCAGGCGATCGGTAAAGACATGCCCCCGTTCAGGATCGGCGCCGAGCTGCGCCTCGTCGAGCGCGACAAAGGCGGGCGCACGATCGGCAGGCATGCTTTCCGCCGTACACAGAAACCAGCGCGCGTCAGGGGGGACGATCCGTTCCTCGCCCGTCACCAGCGCCACGCGTTCGGCGCCCTTCAACTTGACGACCCGGTCGTACACCTCGCGCGCCAGCAGGCGCAGCGGAAAGCCGATCATACCGCTGGAATGGCCGCACATCCGCTCGATCGCGAGATGCGTCTTGCCCGTATTGGTCGGGCCCAGCACGGCGGTAACCGAAGGTGGGTCGCTGAGCGCCATAATGACCGTTAGATCGCGCGTTGCGGCGCGATCCGCAACTGCCTCGTCGTCCATATTTGCATTAACCAAAAAGCTTGGATTTGCGTGGGTTTGGCAGCGTTCCAATCCGGAACGCCGCTCATCGATCAAGGCGCACAGTTCGTCGCAATTGGCACAGGCATGGCCATCGGTTAATTTGACTTTAGGGTTTGATCCCCACAGTCCAGACAGCAGATTAGATAAGGGATTACGGGCCGCGTGCGTGCGGTGCGGGTCCGTTGGGTGGGGAAGGCGGCTGTGTTTCTACGCAGCGATCTTGCAGTCGATGAAGGGGGCGGTGCCGCCGTCCTGCCAACGCGCGCGCTGCCGGGGATGCCAGCCTTGCCGCGCAGCCAGCAATGGCGCGAATGGGCGCGTGACATTGACTGGGCGCCGGATCTTGGATCGCACATCGGTTCTGCTGATTGGTATCGCGGCGCCG
>JBOFDB010000151.1:0-1032 GCA_051646545.1 Sphingomonas sp. | reverse complement strand
AAACCGCTCGACAATGCCCCCGCACTGGCCAGGCTTGCGACCGTCCGTTCGGCCTCGGCGCTGCCATCGCCCTTATACGCTGTGTCGATGTCTGCGGCCGCGGGCAGGGCCACCGTCTGTCGGCCGTTCAGCAGCGCCGGGTCCGCAATGATCGCGGTGATCAGCGCATCCTCAGCCGCCGAGCCGAACATGGCGGCGCCGCCGGAGCCATAGGCTGCATCGGCTGCCACGCTGATTGCGCCGGCCAGATCATTTTGTCGCAGCACCTGCGCCGCATCGGGTTCGGCCAGCCGCTCTGGCGTCATGCCCTGCACGCTCTGCCCGATGTCGATGGGGAGCGCGATGCGCGTTTCGCGAAAGCCCGACAGGCCCGCCGCAGCCATCGTGAACAACAGGAAGGCAAGAAACGCGACCGACAGCAATACCGCGATCAGGCCGCCGGCGCGAAACCGGCGTTCGGCGGCATAGCGGCGGCGGACGCGCCCCTGCACTTCGGCGCTGGCCCAAAAGGCAGCACGATCAGAAGAGGCGGCGCTATTCATAGCTTTCCCGATAGCGTTTGACGATCCGCAGCGCGGCGATGTTGAGCAACAGCGTAACGACGAACAGCACGAGGCCGAGCGCAAAGGCCGCCAGCGTTTTGGCGCTGTCAAATTCCTGATCGCCGGTCATCAGCTTGACGATCTGCACGGTCACCGTGGTCACGCTGGCCAAGGGGTTGGCGGTCAGGCTGGCCGATTGGCCCGCTGCCATCACCACGATCATTGTCTCCCCAATCGCCCGACTGACCGCCAGCAATACGCCGCCCATGACGCCTGGCAGCGCGGCGGGGATCAGCACCTTGCGGATGGTCTCGGACGGGGTGGCACCAAGCGCCAGACTGCCATCGCGCATCGCGCCGGGAACGGCAGCGATACTGTCATCGGCCATCGAAGAGACCAGCGGGATAATCATGATCCCCATCACCACCCCGGCGGCGAGCGCCGACGCGCTGCTGGCGCCGGGCAGGCCAAGCAGGACCGCAAGGTCACG
>JBOFDB010000398.1:0-1227 GCA_051646545.1 Sphingomonas sp. | reverse complement strand
CGCGGAACGAGTGGTTGCCGATCGCGGTGCCGATGCCCGCCGCGGTCGCGCGGCGGCGCACCATCAAGAAAGCATTGGCTTGGGCGAGGGGGGCATCGCTTAGGCGCTTAGTGCCGCGCGCGATCGTGCGGAACAGCGGCCCCCTGGCGCGCTCGCGCAAGCCGCAGCCGTCGATATAGGCGAGCAGATATTCCTCAAGGTTGTGGTGGCACGGCATTTCGTGCCGCTTGCCGCCCTTTTCGTGCAGGCGGACCCATAGGCGGCGGTTCTGGACGAAAGCATCGTCAACGGTCATGGCGACGGCCGCGCCGATCCGCGCGAAGCTATAGACCATGAGGCCGATAAGCGCGCGGTCGCGCAAGCCGGCATGGGTGGCAACGTCTATGGTGTCGAGTATCTGGCGCGCCTCGTCGGGGGCGAGAACGGGCGTCTTGCCGCGCCGCGCGCTGTGCGCCGGCCCGCGCACCGACGCGGCGGGGTTCACCGGCACGGCCTGGCCTGTCACCAGCCAGTCGAACAGGCGGCGCACGCCGGCGAGCTGCTGCTTGACGCTGGGCGGGGCCAGCTCGCCGCCTAGCGCCTCGATCCAGTCCGCGAAGTGGAGCGGCTGCACCTGGGCGAGCGAGGCGACACCGCGCGCCTCACACCAGGCCAGGAACTCGCCCGCCGCGCGCATATAGGCGCGGCGCGTGTGGGGATTGCGGATCGCAACGGCGAAGAACTCAAGGAATCGAAGCTGCGCGCGCTCGTCGGCCGCCGCGATCAACGCCGGCAGCGCCAGCGCAGCGACGATGCAGGCGAGGCCAGGGGGGCGAGCTGATTCATCGCGCGCGCTCCTGGCGGGCCGCGTCGATCGCCCGCTCGATCGCGCCGCGCGCCATCGGACTGTTCGACCAGCAGCTTGCGCCCAGCATCGCCGCGATGCGCCGGCACACCTCGTCCGCGCCCTGGCACGCCAGGGCTTCCATGCTGGCGATGCCAAGCGTTTCCAGGCGCTCAAGAACCGTGGGGCCGACGCCTTTCACGGCCAGCAGCACGGCGCGGTCCTCGGCGCTGAACCGGGCAGGGGAGGGCGCGGTCATTGCGCCGCCCTCTGCCACCGCGCCGGTTCGGGACGCGGCTTGGCGATCCATTGCTCTATTTTGGCGCAGACTTCTTCGTGCGGAATCCCCGGCCGCGGATCATCTATCGCGGCCTGAATACGACGCCGCAGCAACTCGTCGCGTA
>JBOFDB010000174.1:0-1872 GCA_051646545.1 Sphingomonas sp. | reverse complement strand
TGATGGACCTGGCGGTCGCGACGGCGCTTGCCGACCCGCAGCTCGACATGGACACGCCACTCAAAGGCCCATTCGAGGCGGTTGAGCTGTGCGCCCGCGCGCCGGCGCAGGCGGCGCTGCGGCTCGCGATGCTGGCGGGCATTTTGCCCGCGTTTTTCGTGATCCCGGGTGGGGACGCAGGGACTCGCGTTACCGATGCCGATATCGACGCGCATGAAGATGCCGAGCGGCTGACCATTGCGGCGCGCGCCCGCCTGCCGGTTGCGGCGATCGAGGATGCCGAAATCGTCGCGTTCCGCACGCCCGAAATGCCGGGCGAGCATGTCGCGCTCATCATCGGCCAGCCCGATGGGCGCCCGCCGCTCGTGCGCCTCCACAGCGAATGCCTGACCGGTGACATGCTCGGCAGCCTGAAATGCGATTGCGGGCCGCAATTGCAGGCCGCCATCAAGGCGATTGCCGATAATGGCTGGGGCATGTTGCTCTATCTGCGCCAGGAGGGGCGGGGCATTGGCCTGATCAACAAATTGCGTGCCTATGCGCTGCAGGATCAGGGGTTCGACACGGTCGACGCCAATACGCGACTGGGCTTTGCCGTCGATGCCCGCAATTTTCGCGTCGCCGCGCGAATGCTGGCGCTGCTCGGCCAGCGGCGCGTGCGGCTGTTGACCAACAACCCCGCCAAGGCCGCCAGCCTGGAGAGCGCAGGTATCGCGGTGGTGGAACGCGTGCCGCACATTCTGCCCGCCAACCCGCATAACGAGCGCTACCTCGCCACCAAGCGCGACCGCACCGGCCACGAATTCTAGGCGATCAGCGCCGCCACCTGATGAAAGTCGCGGGCAATGGCGTTGACGCCCTTGCCAAGCAGCACCTGGTCATGATCGGGTCCGCAATGTTGGCCTGCGACAAGACCGATAACATAGCCGCCCGAGGCAACCGCGCCGGTCGCGCCCACGGGCGAATCCTCGATGATCACGCATTGCCGGGATTCCAGCCTAAGCGCGGCGGCGGCATGGTGATAAAGGTCAGGCGCGGGCTTGCCATTGGCGACATGCTCGCGGCCGGAAAAGATGCGGTCTCCGAAACGGTCCGCCAGGCCGATATGGTTCAAATGTCCCTTGATCCAGCGCGTCGAGCTTGACGAGGCAATCGCGATGGGCAGATCAACGGGAAGCGCCGCGACAAACGCCACCGCGCCCACCACAGCCTCAATCCCCTCCGCCAGCACGCGCGCATCCTCGCGCGCGCGCTCATCGTGAAAATCCGGCGGCAATGGCCCGCCGATCCACCCCTCCAGCGCGGCGATAAACTCCTTGCCGGCAAGCCCCATGAAATTGGCCATCGAGTCCTCGACGCTGGTCGGGTGGCCGATGCGGGTGAGATATTGGGCAATATGCGTATTGCCGCGAAATTCGCTTTCGATCAGCACCCCATCAAAATCGAAGATGATGCCAGGAAAGCGCACCGGCAGCGGCCCGATCATGCCCGTTCCCCAAACACCGCGCTGCCGATGCGGACATGCGTCGCGCCCAGCGTGATGGCGGTTTCATAATCGCCCGACATGCCCATGCTGAGGCCCGTCAACCCGTAATCGCGGGCGAGCTTGGCCAGCAACGCGAAATAGGGCGCGGGCTCAACACCGACCGGCGGCACCGCCATCACGCCCGCAATCGGCAGATCAGCCGTGCGGGCCGCGGCGATCAGCGCGGGGAAGTCAGCGGGCGCAACGCCGCCCTTCTGCGCTTCGTCACCAATATTCACCTGGAGGAAACACGGGGGCCGCTTGCCCGCCTTGTCCATCGCCTTGGCCAGCGCGGTGACGAGGCTGGGCCGATCGACCGAATGGATCGCGTCGAACAAGGCAATGGC
>JBOFDB010000446.1:0-2019 GCA_051646545.1 Sphingomonas sp. | reverse complement strand
GGTGACGCTGGGGCTGATGGCCTGGGCGTTTTCGACCGGCGCCCTGGGGCCTGACGGGCATCTGGCGCTGGCGCCCGGCATTGGCCGCATCGCGTTTATCAGCGCGCTTGCCTATTCCGGGCTGTTCAATTTCAGCTGGGGCCCGGTGATGTGGGTGATGCTGGGGGAAATGTTCCCCAACCAGATCCGCGGCAGTGGCCTCGCGGTTGCGGGCTTTGCGCAATGGTTTGCCAATTTCGCGATTTCGGTCAGCTTTCCCTGGGCCGCCGCGACCATCGGCCTGCCCGTCACGTACGGCTTTTATGCGGTGAGCGCGCTCGTCTCGTTCTTCTTCGTGCGCGCGCTGGTGACGGAGACGCGCGGCCGCGAGCTGGAGGCGATGGAGGGATAAGGCGCTGACGCGCCCGCGCCGGGCGCGCGAATTTAGGCAGCCAATCTTTAGCAAAGCGATGCTAGAGCCGCCGCGCAAACTGGGCAGAGGGAGCGGCGATGGCAATCCTGGTTACCGGCGTGGCGGGGTTTATCGGCGCGCATGTCGTCCGCCGCCTGCTCGATGACGGGCAAGAGGTGGTCGGCATCGACAGCCTTGATCCCTATTATGACGTGCAGTTGAAGCATGATCGGCTGGCGTGGATCGGCGCGCACCCCCATGCCGCGCATTTCCGGTTCAGCGAAACCACTATCGCCGACGAAACCGCGCTCGACGCCGCGCTGTCGGGCGTCACCCTTACCGGCATTGTCCATCTCGCCGCCCAGGCAGGCGTGCGCTATTCGATCAGCAACCCGCGCGCTTATGTCCGGGCCAATCTGGCCGGCCACCTCAACATGCTGGAGGTGGCGCGCGCGCTGCCCGGCGTGCACATGGTCTATGCCTCCTCCTCGTCGGTCTATGGCGCCAATAAGAGCGTGCCGTTTCGCGTCGAGGACCGGGTTGACCGGCCGATCTCGCTTTATGCCGCCACCAAGCGCGCCGATGAGCTGATGAGCGAAACCTATGCGCATCTTTATCGGATGCCGCTGACGGGCCTGCGTTTCTTCACCGTTTATGGGCCGTGGGGCCGCCCCGATATGGCGGTGTGGCTGTTTACCGACGCCATTCTGGCGGGCCGCCCGATCAGCGTCTTCAACGGTGGCGATATGGCGCGCGATTTCACCTATATCGACGATATCGTAACAGGCGTGGTGGCAACGCTGGCGCGGCCGCCCGCCGATGATGGATCGGCCAAGCCCGGCGGCAGCATCGCCCCCCACGCGCTTTACAATATCGGCAATCATCAGCCCGAGCGGCTCGACCGGCTGATCGCGCTGATCGAGGCGGCGTGTGGCAAGCCCGCCCTGCGCGAGGCAAAGCCGATGCAGCCGGGCGACGTGCCGCAAACCTTTGCCGATGTCAGCGCGCTGACCCAGGCGACCGGCTTCACCCCGGCGACACCGCTCGACCAGGGGATTGCGCGGTTCGTTGACTGGTATCGCGGCTATCGCGGGATGTGACGCGCGCTCGACAAATGATGCGCATGGCAGATGGCGACCGCCAGCGCATCGGCAGCGTCGGCGCCGTTGATCGTGACGCCCGGCAACAGCCGCTGCACCATCGCATGGACTTGCGGTTTTTCCGCATTGCCGACGCCGACCACGGCTTTCTTGACCAGCCGCGCGGCATATTCGCCGACCTCCAGCCCGCCGCGCGCTGCCGCCAGTAGTACAACGCCGCGCGCCTGCCCGAGCTTCAGCGTCGATTGCGGGTTGGCGTTGACGAACACTTCCTCGACCGCCGCCGCCTGCGGTGCATGATCGGCGATCAGCGCGGCCAGCATCGCGTCGAGATGCGCGAGCCGGCGCGGCAGGGTCGCGGCGCTGTCGGTCTTCAGCCGGCCATTGGCGAGGTGCGACAGCCGGTTGCCCTCGGCGCGGATCAGGCCCCAGCCGGTCGAGGTGAGCGACGGGTCGAGGCCGAGGATGAGCACCTAGCCCAGCTTCTCCAATTCCTCGTCGGAGATGTCGTAATTGCCCCAGACGGTC